>JAWOIR010000212.1:0-7788 GCA_046484545.1 Anaerolineales bacterium | reverse complement strand
CGATAATCGTATCACCTGATTTAGCGGTAACTCGCCCATCCGGGTAAATGACGTACAGTTCATCCACACATTGTGGCCCAGCGGTACGGTGATAGACCAGTGCTGCGCCTTGCTGGATAAGTTCGGCGGATTCGTCCTCGCGGAACGGGGCAACCTGACACTGACTGATTTCAGGGGTTGCCACAGAGGAGGCCTGGCCCATCTGGGAGACAGAAATTATCCCGACGACAGCCAGTACCGCAATGGCACCCAGGCCGTAAGCCAGCCTGCGACGCCGCACCGCGATAGTGGAGGTTGCCTGGGCTTTGGAACGACCTGTTTTGCGATTTGCAAGCAGGGTTTGTACGCCGATAAAGGTCAGCGTCAGCACGCCGATGACGATTTTCGTCCACCAGGAGCTAAGCGAGCCAATAAACTGGATGAGTACCTGGGTGACAGCCAGCACAAACACCCCAAACAGGGTACCGAATACATAGCCGGAGCCGCCGGTCAGCATTGTGCCGCCCATCACCACTGAAGCGATGACATCCAGTTCAAAGCCGGGAGCGTACAGGCCGTGTCCCGAAAAAACGAAGACGCTGAAGCATAATCCAGCCAGCGCAGAGCAAAAACCGTTGAAAGTGTAGACCAGCAATTTGGTCTGGTCTACCGGCAAGCCCATCAGTCGGGCTGATTGTTCGTTGCGGCCCTCGTTCCCGCCGATGGCGTAGATGGTGCGTCCAAAACGGGTATGGTGGGCAACGTAGATGGCAACAATCAACAAAACAAAAGAGATGACCACCGGAATGGAGATGTATGGTGCGGGCGTCCCTTGTTGTTCGGCCAGTTCCGTCAGACCCGGTATCAGGATTTTGGTTTTTCCAATAATCTGAAATAGATAGTTATCGATGGTGACAGCATTGTCACTGATAAAGAAACACATGCCGCGCGCGAACCACATGCCCGCCAGGGTGGCGATAAAGGGCTGAACTTTCAACTTGACGATGAATGTGCCCATCACCGCGCCGAGGCTCATGCCCATCAAGAGCATCAGCAGGATGACCAGCCAGGGATTCATCCCACTGCGCAGTAAGACGGCGGTGGAAACAGTCGTCAGCGCGACCACGCCGCTAACCGACAGGTCGATGCCGCCGGTCAGGATAACGAAAGTCATCCCAATGCCGCTAATCAGCAGGTGGGCGCTGTTGCGAAACAGGTTAAAGAACACCTGCGGATTGCGCATCCCAACAAAAAAGTAAGCGCCAACGGCGTAAGCCGTTAATGCCAGCAGTGCAATGGCGATAAGTGGAATGAACTTGCGATTTTTAGACAGGAAATTTTTCAAGGCTGGAAGCATGGCTAGGCCCCTTTCCCTGTTAAACTAACCCGGCGGAAGAAACTCTTGACCTGTTCAGAATACAGCAGGATAACCAGGATGACCACAATGGCCTTGATAGCCTGAAGCGCAAAAGCCGGGACGCCGATGGCATACATCGACTGGGTGATAGCCTGCATGACCAGCGCACCAATCATGCTCGCCAACAGCGAGAAACGCCCGCCGCTCATCGAGGTGCCGCCGATAACGACCGCCAGGATGGCGTCCAGTTCGGTGGTCAGGCCGATGTTGTTAGCGTCCGAGGTGCGGATGTTGGAACTGGCAACCAATCCGGCAATTCCGGCGCAGAAGCCGCAAAAAGTATAGACCATCAACTTGACGCGTTTTTCATTGATACCGCTGAAAAAACTGGAGCGGAAGTTGGTGCCAACCGATTCAATGAAAAGCCCGATGGCGGTCTTGCGCGTCAGCAGCCAAGTCAGGGCGAAGACAAAGGCAACGATATACAACGAAAACGGCAGGATAAGCCAGCCTTGTCCGATAAAAGCGTAAGGCGTGTACGTAATTTGAACACGCAGACCGTTGGTAATCAACTGGGCAATGCCGCGCCCCGAAATCATCAGGATGAGCGTCGCCACCATCGGCTGGATGCGCAGATAAGCCACCAGCACCCCGTTCCACAGGCCGCAGACAATCGAGACCAGCAAGGCCGCGCCGATAACCACCCATAACGGCTGGAAGGTGTAGGAAGTGTCGGTCACGAAAAAAACCTCGTTGCGCAGCGCCGAGGGGTTCATCAAAATCCCGGCCACCGAGGCTGCTATCGCCATCGTCGCGCCAACCGACAAATCCACGCCGCCGGTAGCGATGACCAGCGTCATGCCAATTGCCAGCAGCATGACCGTCGAACCGTTGCGGAAAATGTCAATCAGGCTGCCATGCAGGTTGCCGTTGCGGTTCTCGATGGTGAAAAACCCGGGGATGAAGATAAAGTCGAAGAGCAGGATGAGCGCCAGGGCCAGCAGCGGAAAAAACAAGCGGCTCTCGGTTACGCTCCTCCAATAAAATTTAATGGGCTTTTTCATGCTTCACTCCCTGCAATCGCGTGAATGATGGTATTCTCGTCCACTTCACCGGAAAATTCAGCCACCTTTTCACGGTCACGCAGGACTGCGATGCGATGACTGGTGCGCAAGACCTCTTCCAGCTCAGATGAAATGAACACACAAGCCTTGCCTTCCTCGGCCAACAAGAGCACCAACCTCTGGATTTCGGCCTTGGTGCCGACATCAATGCCGCGTGTAGGCTCGTCGAGAATGAGCACCTGCGGATTGGTCGCCAGCCAGCGCGCCAGGATGACTTTCTGCTGATTGCCGCCGCTCAAGGTTTTGACCGGTTGATCTGCTGAAGGAGTGGCAATGCTCAGCAGTTCGATATATTTCTCTGCGATTTGGTATTGGTCCTCCAGGTTCAGGTATCTAAACCAGCCCTTGCTGGCCTGCATGGCCAGGATGATATTCTCGCGCACGGTCAGGTCGTCCACAATCCCGGCAGACTTGCGGTCTTCAGGGCATAGCGCCACACCGCGCTTGATGGACGCCAGCGGGGAGTAATCCTGAACCGCCTTTCCGTTGACAAACATTTCACCCGAGTCAGGTTCATCGTTCCCAAACAGCAGGCTGGCTATCTCGGTGCGTCCCGACCCAAGCAGGCCTGCCAGCCCCAACACTTCCCCCATGTGCAAATCCAGGTCGAAGGGCTGCATACTGCCCGTCAACCCGATGCCGCGCGCTCGCAGCAGGGCTTCGCTTTTGATATGTTTACCGCTTTCCAGTTTAATTTTCGTCATCTCGTCGAGTTCGGCCAGGCTGCGGCCTATCATCTTTGAGATAAGCCCAACCCGCGAAATGGCAGCCGTCTCGTATGTCCCGACCAGTTTCCCATTGCGCAGGACAGTGATGCGGTCAGAAATCTCATATATCTGGCCGATAAAATGGGTAATGAAAATAATGCCAACGCCTTCGCCTTTGAGTTTGCGCATCACTGTGAACAATTGCGCCGTCTCATTCACATCCAGGCTGGATGTCGGTTCGTCCAAAATCAGGATTTTTGCCGAAGCGATGTACAGCGCGCGCGCAATCGCCACCATCTGCTGGATGGCAACCGTATATGAGCCAAGCGGCATGGTCACATCGATATCGACTCCCAGCAAATCCCGGAGTGTGTTACCGGCCAGGGCATTCATTTCCGGCCAGTCGATGCGGCCCATTTTGCGTGGTTCACGTCCAAGCAGGATGTTTTCGGCTACAGACAGGTTGATGCACAGGTTGATTTCCTGGTAAACCGTGCTGATGCCCAACGACTGGGCATGCTGTGGGGATTTGGGGTGAATTTCGCGCCCATCGAAAATGATTTTGCCCTGGTCGAATTTATCCACCCCGGTCAGGACCTTCATCAGGGTCGATTTCCCCGCGCCGTTTTCCCCCACCAGGCAAAGAACTTCGCCTTTCCTGAGCATCAGGCTGACGTCGTCGAGCGCCTGCACGCCTGGAAAAGACTTGCTGATGCCTTCCATGACAAGAATATTTTGCTCCGATTCAGACATGCGCGCCTGCCTTTTCAACGATTATTTTGATGTGGATTGGGAAGCGACAAACTGCATCGCTTCCCAATCCGGTGGAAAAGAGGAAAGAGCGGAGGAAGTTTTAGTATTTGCGACCCGCAGCAATCTCCGGCAGGTTCGGGTCAACCATATAGAAGACACTTTCCTGCGAGGGAATCCACTTGGGCAGGGACTCGCCGTTCAGGGCGGCCAAGGCGGCTTCATAGACTTGCGGAGCCAGCAACGGGTTACATTCGACAGTCACGTTGAGGGTGCCGTCGAGCATGGCCTGGAAAGCGCCAGCTGTGGCATCGACCGAGATGATTTTGACATCCACAGCCGGGACAAGGCCGGCTTCTTTGAGCGCTTCGATAGCGCCGAAAGCCATCTCATCGTTCTGGCCGAAGATACCCTGCACGTCCTTGGTTTCTTTCAGCCAGGCTTCGGTGACCTGTTTGCCTTCAACGACACTCCAGTTGGCAGTCTGGCTCTTGGTTACGGTGATGCCACACTCGGCAGCAGTCTCACGGAAACCTGTGCCACGGTCAATGGCCGCCGCAGCGCCCACATTGCCAACCAATTCCCAAACATTCTTGGTCGGGCTGTCTTTGAGCAGTTCGCACATTTCGCGACCAGCCTTGCGGCCCTCATCTACGAAGTCAGCGCCAATGAAAGTAACGTAGTAATCTTCGAAGCCATCGATGCGGCGGTCAGACAGGACAACCGTCTTTCCAGCATCTTTCGCATCTTTCAATACCTGCTCCCAGCCGGTAACTTCAAGCGGCTGCAAGACGATTACGTTCACTTCCGGGTCCTGGATAAACTGCTGGAACCCTGCGACCTGCTTTGCGATGTCATTCTGCGAATCGTAGAATTTCAGGGTGATGCCCAATTGCGCGGCGCTTTCCTTGAAGGAAGCGCTGTTGGCAGCCCGCCAACCCCCCTGTGAGCCGGTCTGCAGGAAGCCGACGACCAAGTCTTCGTAGGTATAGACCTTTGCGGCGGGGGCGGCAGGTTCTACTGGTGCGGCGGGTTCTGCAGGTGCAGCAGGCTCTACGGGCGCGGCAGGTTGCTCGGCTGTCGGGCCACAACCAACAAGACTGGCTGCTAGCACCATCGCAAAAACGAGGGGAAAGAGAACCTTTGTGATTTTCATCTTACATACTCCTTTTATGGGTCTTTCTAATGGATTTGAAAAGTACTTTCCGGGAAGAAAATGCTGCAAAACAGGCCTGACAAAAGGATATATCTTTACAGAGATGAAATCCATGCATTCTCTTTGGGAACAAGTTGATTTTTCCACGGTAGTGAAAACAAAAAGAAATTGCTATCCTCTCGAATAGCAATTTCTTTGGAATTAAGTTGAATTTTTTTAGTTCATTCGTATTGCAGCGCAAAGTTCCCGAAAAATGGTTGTGCGTGGGGGTGTACGCCCCCACGCACAACCATTTTTCGGTTACCTCTGGAAGTGAATGCGTAGCAGCAATGCAACCTTGCTCAGTACTTGCGCGTCGGCAGTATTTCTGCGGCATCTTCAGGGAAGAAAATTGTCTCAATCGATGGAACCCATTTTGGGACAGATTCTCCATTTACCACTTTTAGTGCCAGTTCAAAGAATTGCTGTCCCAGCAACGGATTGCATTCGACAGTCGCGTTTAACTTGCCTTCAATCATGGCCTCGAACGCGCCGCGCGCCGCATCCACCGAGACGATTTTTATATCCACCCCCGGCCTGAGCCCATATTCCTCAATGGCCTGGATGGCGCCCAGAGCCATATCATCATTGTGAGAATAAACCGCTGTAATCGTATTGGCATGTTTCTTCAGAAAAGCCGCCATAACTTCCCGGCCTCGGGCTTTCGTAAAATCCCCTGATGCAGAGTCGATAATAATGATGCCGGGATGCTCTCGCAATATTTCGCGAAAGCCGAGATAACGGTCATTGGCCGGGGCCGAGCCAACAGTGCCGACCAGTTCGACGATATTGGCCTGCCCTCCAACCAAATCCACCATCACCCGCGCCGCATTACGGCCTTCTTCGAGAAAATCTGAACCGAGGTAGGTCGCATACAGGCTTTCAGGGACGTCGGCACGCCGGTCGACCAGGATGATGGGAATGCCCGCGTCTTTGGCCTCGCGGAAGACTTCCTCCCAACCGGTTTCGACGATAGGCGAAATACCGATAACGTCCACCCGCTGGACAATAAACTTCCGCATCGCCAAAATCTGATTTTCCTGCTTTTGTTGCGCATCCAGGAAGCGCAACTCCACGCCCAACTCGTCTGCCGTTTCCTTGATGGAGATGGTATTTGCCTCGCGCCACTCGCTTTCAGCGCCCAATTGGGCGTAACCGACAATCAGGTCTGCATAGTTTTTTTCTGTTTTGGGTTCCGGCACTGCTGTAGGCAACGAATCGGGTAACGGTCTACAGCCCGACGGCGCGGAAAAGACAAACAGGAAGATAAAAATAAAAAACAGATTGTGCGAAATTCTCATGAGAAGCGCTCCTTGCGCGCTGATTAAACGATGACAGCCTCGCCGTTCTCTTTCAGGGAGATTGCTTCAGACTTGGCAGGGATGACCAGGGTGACGCAGGTTCCGGTATCATATTCACTCCGCACCGAAAGCCCGTACGGCTTGCCATAATACAGCCGGATACGTTTGTTCACGTTGCCAATCCCAAATCCGCTTTCCAACTTTATGTCGCCTGTGTCGTCCTCCAGTTCGGCGCGCAACTGGGCCAGTTTTTCAGGTGTGAAACCGATACCGTCATCTTCCACTTCGAGAAAGATTTCATCCTGATATTTGCGCTTCGCACGTACCCAGATGGTGCCTCCCTGGCGCTTGTTCTTGATGCCGTGATACAGGGCATTTTCGACCAACGGTTGCAGGATTAACTTCAGAATGGTGTTCTCGCTTACGTCGTCAGCCACATCTATTTTGAAATCCAGAATGTCGCGGTAGCGCATTTTCTGGATGGTCAGGTAACTGCGAATGCGTTCGACTTCCTCACCAATCGTAATCCAGTCCATCCCCTTGCTCAGGCTGATACGGAAGAAACTTGACAGGGCGCTGACAATTTCAACCACCTGTCCGGTTTTCCTTGCTTCGGCCATCCAGATAATGGTATCGAGGGTGTTATACAGGAAGTGTGGGTTAATTTGGGCCTGGAGCGCGCGCAGTTCGGCTTTCTTGAGATTCTCCTGCTCCTTTATTTTGGAATCAAGCAGTTCTTTGATTTTGCCAATCATGATGTTAAAACTCATACCGAGTTCAGTAATTTCATCGACGTTATCGCTGGTCATCAGGGCTTGCAGGTCGTTTTTAGTGATGGTGGTCGTCACATCGTGCAGTTTTTTGATGGGCGTGTAGATGCTCTTTGAAAGACTCCAGGCAGCAACCACCGCAAAAGCCACAGTGCCAAAAATAAGCAAAATCGAAAAAATTTGCCAGCGGTCAAAACCTTCGCGCATCGTCTCGTACTGACCTTCCATGCGATGCACTTCATAGATGACGTAATCCTGCACTACTTCTTCAACCACGGAGGTCACAAAACGGATTTGCTCCAGAACAGCCTCGTTCTCGGCGGCAGTACTGTTTTGGGTAATTTTTTCGCCCATCAAATCGACATAAGATTCCAATGACTGCATCGTCCGAAGAATCAAATCCAGTTTTACCCTGGCGCGCGGCGAATCAGTGTTCTCCATCATCCAACCCACCTGGGTGTTGATGTCAGTGATGATTTCGTATTGCTTACCCTCCGAAAATTCGATTTTCCCGGCCACAATTTTCCACATTTCATTGTCGATATCCGGCTTGATGCTTCCGCTGATGCTATTGGCTGTGGTGATATTGGTGATAATCGCGTCGT
>JAWOIR010000132.1:0-9893 GCA_046484545.1 Anaerolineales bacterium | reverse complement strand
GGCCATCGACCAGGCCGGGTTGTTCAACAACCTGCTGACCAAAGTCGGTGGTGACCGGGCTGCTGCTGAACGCCTGATTGCGTTTGAACGCCAGAAAAACCCGCAGGGCAACCGCATCGCCTGGCTGAATCAGGCCATCCAGCGCTGGGAGCGGGATAACCATGCGAATGGTGCGGGAGAATGAAGAATTTCGGGGAATGCGCCCCTCGGCTGGAATGGCTGGCAAGTTGCCCTGGCAGTCCTGCTGGCTTTCGACCTGGCTGGTGGAGTCGTCACCAATGCCACGTCCACCGCCAAACGTTGGTATCACCGCCCAGGGCAGGGATTCCGACAACATATCACCTTTATTACTGTGCATGGAATCCATCTCGCACTGATGGCCTGGGCTTTCCGCACCGGGGATTGGGGTTGGGCCATTGGCTGGTACGCATTCCTGATGCTCGCCAGCCTGTTAATTTTGTGGCTTCCGCTTTACCTACGGCGGCCAGTTGCTTTTTCGATTTTTGGATTGGGGTTTTTGCTCGCCCAATATCTTGATACCCCCGCGCCCGGCCTGGAGTGGTTCATCCCGGTCTTTCTGCTCAAATTATTGCTCTGCCATCTCTTGCGCGAGGAACCTTATCGTCCTGTATAGGGACTTTTGTTGTTGCGCCGTTGCAATATTTTTGGAAGGAACAGATAGGCCAGCAGGAGAAGGTTTAAGGCTGCTTCAAAAAGCATGAATTGCAACCCGGCGTAATTGGGATCCCAATAACTCAGCGGGCTGTTGAATCGTAGTTGCCAGTCGAGCGGAAAAAACAAGAGTGGGCCGTCCCCAGCATGGGTGGGGATGTCTAACAGGGTGTGCAGCAGGCTGCCGAGGCTGAACCACAATACCCAATGACCGGGTGTGGCGGGGCTTTGGCGAAATCGCCAGAAGATGGCAATGGCAGTCAACAGGATGAGCGGCGCGTGGAAAAAATTATGCGCGGCTATCCACCAGGGGTTGATGTAGAATTCGATGTGAATGAAATCATCCATCAAATTCGAGACATCCTGGCCCAAGATGAGGCCAAAGTAAACGTAAGAGCCAATCAGCAGCAACCCGAAGGGGATGTCGGGAATCACCGCGCCCCACAAAAAAGCGGGTTTGGCGATGCTCAACCTTTTGCCGAATTTTTTCTCGATAGCCGCATTAATGATTAGATGGGAGGGGGTATTCATGGCACCTGGAGCCACCTGGGGTCGGCGTTTACACCGCCACTGAGCGTGCGCAGGAAGGCGATGATTTGGTCGCGCTCGAAGCGGTTGATGTGCAGGCGTTCCAATTCGGTGTGGCCGGTGGGAGAGACGGGGGCCTGGTTGTAGTGCATCAGCACTTCCTCAAGCGTGGCAAACTGCCCGGCGTGCATGTAGGGCGCGGTTTCGGCGATGTTGCGCAGGGTGGAAGGCTTGAACGCGCCTTCGAGTTGTTCGCCTTCCGAGACGAGGAAACGCAGTTCGGCGCAATCGGCTTCATTGGCGTCGCTCCATTGGCTCAGGCAGTTGAATTCGTCGTTGAGCAGGGCTTGCACCCCGACAGCGCGGCCCCGGTCGAGCGGTAATCCCTGCCTGGTAGGGACACCGGTGTTGTGGAAGTCGTTGTTGGTGAATAACGGCCCATTGTGACACTGAATACATTCCGCCTTGCCAATGAACAGGCGCAGGCCGGCGACTTCGTCTTCGGTCAGGGTATTGTTCATGGTGCGCCAGTCTTTATTAAGTATGGCTTCCACATATTGGTCGAAGCGCGAGGGGGCGGGCAGGAGCAGGCGCTCATAGGCGGCAATCGCTTTGCCCATGTTGACAAAGACCAGGGTCACGGCATCTTGGTCTTCGGGAGTCATCGCGTCCCAAGCGGCGCGGGTGGCGGAGTCGTCCACTGGCCCGGCCATCGCGGGGAAGCGGCTCGGGTCGGAGAAATCCGGTAGGGGGCCGAAGATGGATTCGTACTCGGCGCGGTAATGCTCTGAAATGAGATGAACGTACATCGTTCGCGCACTGCCATGCTCCACTGCGCTTTCGAGCGGCCCCAGGGCTTGCGCCCACAGGCTATCCGCGCGACCATCCCAGAACTGCCAGGGGCTGTAGGCGGTGCCAATGATGGTCATGGTTTTACGGTCGGTGATGCCGACGCCCTCCGACAGCGACAGGCCGTCGGTGAACATCAAATCCGGCTGGTGACAGGTGGCGCAGGAGACGTCGCCGCTGGAACTGAAGCGGGTATCAAAAAAGAGTTTGTGACCAAAAGCCGCGGCGCGCGGGTCGTCGGCGTAGCGATTGGATGGGTCGGGCGGCAGGGGCGGCAGGGAGCCAATCCACAGCCCGCGCAGGAGGTCGGTTTCTTGCGCAGTCCAGGGGCTACGCGGCCAGAATGCCCACGATGCGAGGGCGGCGACGATGATAAGAGTGATTCCAGCGAAGATAAATGATTTTTTCATGGTTCGTGAATAGGGCGGGATGCTATCCCGCCCTACGGGGTTATTTGAGAGTCAGGTTGAAGGTGATGGAGTCGGTTTGCCCGCCGGTGCTGATGTTGAATTTTACTTCCCACCAGCCGGTCATCTGGAAGCGCAGGCCCTCGACGCGGTACTCGCCATTGCCGAGGTATTCTGTCACCTGCGGATTGGTTGGCAGGCCGTGTCCGTGCTGGGGCATGCCACCATCGACCATGATTTCGGCGTTTTCAACGGGTGTGCCGTCGGGGGTGGTGACGGTCAGCGTCCAGGTGTGGATTTGGTTGAGCGGCACATTGTCCGAATCACTGCGCCAGGAAACGTTAAACAGGCCGCTGTCGGTAGCGCGCGAGGTGGCTGTATCCAGGCCGGCTGGGGCGGATTCGCTTCCCATCATCATCGGGTGGATGAAGCGCGGCCCGATGGCCGGCATAAGCAGGATAAAGACGATGATGACAATAAGGGTCGTCACGACGGTGGTGGCAATAACGGTTAGTTGTTTGTTCATAGGGAACTCCTTTTATGCGTACTATTTTTATAATTTTAGTATAAATAGATGAGAAAAATATGAAGCTTTTGTAAAGATTGAAACATTGAAAGCCCTGAGTGCATACAAGGGTGTTCCTTCTTGAGCACAGGCATTGAAAACCCTGGTGATTTTTTCTCTCCAATCAGGGGCATAAACCTGAATACCTTCATGAACATGGGTGAGTAACCCGGTTCTTTATCAAGGAAGCGGAGTTCCAGTTTGAGAAGTTCACCGAAGATGGCAAAGCCTCGCTGCCTTAGTCGGCCTGAACTTTGCCTGCAAGCAATGTCACGTTGAAGGCGGCATGGCTTCTCTCAATAGCGATGAAGCCTTAATCAAGTTTGCCACCGGTTTCCACAACCGCGACAAATAAAAGGGTGTAAAACCGAGGAATCGCATTCTCCTCGGCTGTGGCGCAGTTCCCCGAAGGCTCCTTCGGGGAACTGCTATTTTTATCCTTGCAAACTGGCGGGTTGTGTTTTATCATTATCGCATGACGATAACGAAGAGCGATACTGTAACCCGCACCTTTTTCACCGGCTTCATTCGCCTGCACCTGCTGCATCACGCCGGGCAGGAGCCTATCTTTGGGCTGGATATGATTCGAGAACTGGCGCGGCACGGCTACCTGTTGAGTCCCGGCACGCTCTACCCCATCCTGCACGGATTGGAGCGGGATGGCTTCCTGCTCTCCCGCAAGGAAGTGGTGGCGGGCAAAGTCCGCAAGGTGTACACGCTGACCGAAGCCGGGCAAACCACTCTGGACGAAGCCCTGGAAAAAGTGCGTGAGTTGATGGACGAAATCACGATTCCCCCTCAAGGAGCATAACATCATGGAATACCTGGTCGTTTGCCTGGTGGCGCTGCTGGTCTCGGCGCTGACCTTGTTCTCCGGTTTTGGCCTCGGCACGCTGCTCATGCCGGCCTTTGCCCTGTTCTTCCCCCTGCCGGTGGCGATTGCGGCAACCGCCGTTGTGCACCTGGCGAATAATATCTTTAAGGTCATCCTGGTTGGCAAAAAAGCTGATTGGGGCGTGGTGCTACGCTTTGCCTTGCCGGGCGCGGTGGCGGCCATGATTGGCGCGGCCCTACTCAGCCTGTTCGCGGATGTCGCTCCGCTGGCGTCCTATTCCCTCGGCGGGCAAGACTATGAAATCATGGTCATCAAACTGGTGATTGGGGCCATTATCGTCCTGTTTGCCCTGTTCGAGCTGTTGCCGTATTTCAACAACCTGGCCTTTGAACGCAAATACCTGCCCTGGGGCGGACTGCTCTCCGGCTTTTTTGGCGGACTTTCGGGCAACCAGGGCGCGCTGCGTTCGGCCTTCCTAATTAAGGCCGGGCTGGACAAGGAGGCTTTTATCGGCACTGGCACGGTCTCCTCGGTGATTGTGGACGCGGCGCGTTTACTGGTCTACGGCCTGAGTTTCTACGCGGTCAGTATTGGTGGGGTGGGCGACATTTGGGGGCTGGTGTTGGCAGCCTCGCTGGCGGCTTTCGTGGGCGCCTTTATTGGGGCGCGCTTAATCAAGAAAATTACCTTCCGCTCCCTGCAACTTATCGTCGGCGTTATGCTGATGCTGGTCGGGCTGGGCATGGCAGCAGGGTTGCTATAATGGATTCCATAGAGCGCAAAACTGCTGTCTGCAACATCTGCACCATCCACCTGGTTGAGATGGCCTACCGGCGCGCGCCCTGGTTCCGGCTGGTGCGCGAGCCGCTCAAGGCGGGCATGCGCCTGATGGCCTTCATCCACCGCATTGACCCGGATGTGTACGAAGTCCGCAGCCCGGAATGCTATGGCTGTATGCGCTTTTACAAAGTCGCACTCAAGGAAAAATCGAGCCTGTTTCGCTGGTTGAATGGGCTGGTCAACCCACACTTCGACGCGCTAATTGAGCGCATCCTGACCGAAGAAGAAGTGCAACTGGCCCAGGCCTACGCCCGCGCTGCCATGTCTGGCGATTTGGAAATCCAAATAAACCCCAAGTAGTGAAACCCTGAGTTGTGAATTGGGCTGCTTAGCGAAAGAGTGGTTTTAGAGATTATGGCACCCAGTTCGAGAGCACATTAACCACCATGCTTGGTCGTTCCGGGTCATTGGTAATCAGGTGGACAGCAAAATCATGCGGGCCACCCATTCCTTCGTGCATCATGAATGCAGTGGATTGGATAATCGTACTTTCACCAGGTTTGAGAACCATCGAACCGATGGTTAGTTCGGGCGGTCAGCAGCCCTCCAAAACTTGGACATAGGGCTTCTCCCTGAAACGCAATGTCCCATCACCGGTATTTGTAACCCGAAGCGTAAAAGTCTTGGGCGTATCATAAACTACATCGCCGTAATCAATTTTTTCCTGGTCTATCACCAAGCGGGGAGTGCCGCTATCCTGTTCGCCAAAGGCCATGAAAATTGCAGCGGCAATCAACAAGACTCCAGCAATCATCGCTGCAATCAGTGGGGTAGAAATCTTCTTTTGTCGTTTGAGTTTTCTTTTGCTCATACAGAACTCTCCTATTTGAAATAATCAAACTGGAACGAATATAAGTAAGCGACAACGCTCCAGATTTGTTCGTCGGTTAATATATTGCCCCACATCGGCATGCCAGTGCCCATGCCGCCGCGCAAGATTTTCCCGTGCAAGAGCGCCGGGCTTGCGCTCAGCAGACGGGCAGGGTCTGAAAAACTGGGCGGGGCCTGCATGGACATGTCCAGCATGCCGCTCATCGACTGAATCGAATCCGCACCGCTGGCAGCCAGTTCGCCAGCAAAGACCCCGTCACCATCCCCGGTCTCGCCATGACAGGCGGCGCAGTCCTGGGCATAGATTTGCTGTCCTGTCATCAATGCCGCAGGTGTAGTATTTTGCAACCAGATGGCGGCGACTGTATCCCAACTTTCTGACTCGGTTAATCCATAGTCTTTCAAGTCCTGAAACATCTGCTCTGGTGAGCGGGCACGATACAGGTCGGGCGATTGGTCAATGGCCCAGCCTGAAAGCATTTCCATGCCGCGCCGGGCAGATGGTTTTTCAACAGGGAGAACAGCCGCTGAGCGCGGCGAATCCAGATTCAGGCCCAGTTGCACATAAAGCGGCGGCTCGATTTCGCTCATTGGGTCATCCGCGCCGCCGGTTACCTCAATCGTGCCGCGCATTCGCCAGTGATTGATGCCGCACCAGCGGGTACAAAAAAAAGTGTAAATACCAGGCTTGTCAAAGAGCAACGTGGTTTCGCTCACCTTGCCGGGTTCAATATCCACTGGCTGCATGTCCATTTTCCCAACCGCAAAACCATGCACCACATCATCCGACGTGAATTGTAAATGGAGTGGCTCCCCCACCCTTGCCCGAATTAAATCAGTGCTCCAGCCACCGTTTTCGGGCATTCGAGCATGGATAAGTGAAGACCTGGACTCAAAGACAAATGGGATTGCGCCGACCCCGAGCAGGATTATCACGATGGCAAGACGAGCAAGAAATTCAGAAAGTTTCATAACAGCAACCAGAGCATAAGCAGGGTGATGGTGAAAACATATAAAATAAGCGGCGCGACAGAACGAACGGCCTTCGACGCAGTCTTTTGCGCCGTGCGCACAGACCATGCCAGTCCGCCAACCAAACTCAGGGTTTGCGCAGGGGCGACCAGGGACAAAAGCGCGGGCTGCCAGGGGATGGAAGCCGTGCCGAAAAGATTCCATCCCCAACCAAATGGGTCGGAGAGCGCAGCCAGGATGTAAGTGGCATTGGTCAAAACAAAAGCCAGGCTGAATGCCACCCAAAACATCAATCCAAGTGGAATAAGCGGGGTGCTGGCGATGGCGAATTGTTTACCTGAAATTGGCGAACCGGCGTTACCGGCTCGCAAACAAAGCCAATACAATCCGGGCAACAGGATGAAAATAACCGCGAGGAACACAGCCGCATATCCGAACCAGGCTGGTGAAAAGACATTGTAAGCCGCCAACTTTACTGCGCCATTGGAACCCATCAACACATAGGCATAGATTAAAGCCGCGCCGAGCATAATGAACGCCTTGAAGGCTTCATCCAGTTTTGCCGAAGGGCGGGCCAGGTCAGCAGAAAACGAGCGCAAATTGACGGCAATATTATCGTGCGGGCAAGTGCGAATGCACTCCATACACAGGCCGCAGTAAGTATTTTTGGTTAATCCGCCGGGAAAAACATCCCAGAGGCACCCGGCGCCAAGCGCAGAACCGTTATAGCAGGGTTTGCCAACGCATTGGGCGCAGACACTTTTATCTTTGATGCGCAATTCAATCGGGGCGGTTTGAGCATAGAGACCGATAAAACCGCCCACCGGACAGAGATACCGGCAAAAGGCGCGGCGCTCAAACACCATGCTCAAGCCAATGGCAAGAAAGAGCATCGCAGCCAAGACAACCGAGGTCACTAACGGGGTGGTCAGGATGATGGACGAGAACAACGCGACCAGGGTGAAGGCAACATTCTGCGTCCACATGTTGCGAAATTTGGCCGGAACACGCAATCCCCGCCATTTGGGCAGGCTGGAAGCGGGTTCCAGCACCGCCCCACGCTGGAGCCAATCGCCCACCACCGGAATGGGACAGACGCCGCACCAGCCGCGTCCAAAAAACGGCACTGCCACCAGAATGAGAATCGCCCACCATGCAATCCAGACAAAGACAATGCTGAAATTCTGGCTGCCCACCGGTGTCCCGACAAAGCCAGCCAGGATGGCAAAGACAAAACCGGCCAGCAGCAACACAAATAGTGTGAGTTGGGGGTAACGGCTCTTTAGAAAAGCCTTGATGAAGGGAAAACGGGTCAGTTCCATAAAATATCTGTTGTCAAGTATTGGGTATCGGCTTGGTGGGTTTTCTCGATAAAACCAGGGCGAAAAGAACACCGATAAAGGCAAGCCCGATGGAACGATAGAGCCATTGGTTCGACCCCACGTTCAGTTTGCCAATCATAAAGGGGTGCATTGCACCGCAAGTGACGTTGCATCTCAGCCGAAAGGAGCCGGGCTTGTCGGCGACAAAAGTCAGGGAGGCGCTTTGGCCTGGGTCGGCAATCACCGAGAGGCCGTAGCCATCTACATACAGGCCATGCACCACATCGGTGGAAACCAGATTAATCGTGATAATGTCACCGGGATTGACCGTGATTTCTCCTGGGCTGTAGGCATATTGACTGGCTTCGATGCGAAAATTTTTTTCAGCAGGCGCAATGGGCCGGGTTGGCAATGGGACAAACACCACCGCCAACCCGGCTAGAGCAAGGAGAAAAAGGAAAAAGCGCTTCATTATGCCAGCCTAAGGCATGCTGGATGGCCCATAGCGGGCATAGGTCTGGTCGATGGCCGCCCGAATTTCAGCCGGGTTTTTGCCATCTTGCAGCATCCGCATCGCATCCTGGGTAATGTCCACGCAAATAGAGCAGCCCAGGGCGTGATTGTCGAAGGTTATTGCGCCTTTGTCATCGACGTTGGCGATATAACAATCATAATTTGACACGTGCCCAATGTCGCCACAGCCACAGTAACAGGGAATTTCTTTCATCAAATCGGGATTGGCGGCATTGAACTGGTAGGCAGTTTGCACCAAAACCGGCGCAGACTGCACCCTGGCCGGCATCTTGTCGAGCGGCATCATTTCGAGGTGGTTACCAACGTTTGATTGGCCCGAACATGCCGAAAGAGAACTCAATAAAATTGCGGACAGCAGCACCAGGGTAACAAGTTTTGTTTTCAACATAAGCCTTTCTCCAAATAAGCCAAATTGTGAAATTTGGTACAACGCTTATGATACTGGCAGGATATGTTCCAGAACAGCGTAGAATAGCGGGGCGGGATATAGGCAATATTGCCTATATCCCCCCTTCTCATTTGCCAGATGCTTCCGGTTATAAAAATATGCCCTGGTGAAGACAGTTGCTAACGATGATGAGCAGATTCACTGTCAGGGCCTGATGTCTCAACGTATTTTTCCAAACACCACTATTGTTTTTTCTCAGCCAGCCGGTCATGCAACAGGATAACAACCTGTGTTCCCTTTTTGGGCGCAGATTGAATTTCCAGTTTCGCCCCCAAAAGTTGAGCGCGTTCATACAACCCTACCAGACCGAAGTGTCCCTCTGGCATGAATTCTGCCGGGCTGGCTGGAGGCGTAAAACCGACTCCATCGTCATTAATGCAGATACGAATAGATTCGGGGGCAAATTCAACGGAGATGGATGTCTTTTTCGCCTGGGCATGGTGTGCCGTATTGTTCAAGGCTTCTTGAACCATGCGGTAAAGCGCCAGTTCAACGTCAGGCGCAAGACGGCGTTCAATCCCGGTGTGTAGAAACCCTATCTCCAGCCCAGCGGCCTGCCCTGTTTCCTTCAATAAAATCTCAAGCGCCGAGGTCAATCCAAAATCCTCGAGGTAGATGGGGCGTAAAGCCCGAATTGTGCGACGCAAATTTTGGATGGTTTGCTCGATAAGGTCTTCCAATTCATCCACAGAAGGTAAGGGGACATCCTTGGGCAATGCCCGACGGGTCAACTGCGCCCGTTGTTTGAGTGCAATCAAAGATTGGATGGTGTCATCGTGCAATTCACGCGCCAAGCGTTGACGTTCATCCTCCTGCCCGCGCGTAATTGCATCAATATAGCTGTGCAGGCTTTGCTGGGCGGCCTGCACCTGACGGGCCATGTGAATCAATTCGTTTTGCAGGTGGCGGATTTCAGCGATACCCCTGACCGGTTTTTCGATTTCATCAAATTCCCCCCAGGCCAGCCGGGCAGCCTTGGATTCTAGCGAACGCAATGGCTTGATAATCTGTTCTGCGCCAAACCATAACGCCAGCAAAGCCAACAAGAGTGCAGGCACCAGGATAAGAGGCGTTACCAGGGTGGTTTGCA
>JAWOIR010000038.1:0-13162 GCA_046484545.1 Anaerolineales bacterium | reverse complement strand
CATGAGTATTTCAGGCTGACGCAGGATGAGCTGCTCGAGCGCTTTTTGCCCAGCCTGCAAAAGTTGAACCCGCGCTTTGAGCGCGATTGGGTCAAGAAGGCCTGGCTGTGGCGGACGGCCTATGCCCAGCCGGTGCCGCTGGTCAACCATTCGGAGAACATCCCGTCGATTGCGACGCCCATTGATGGGCTGTATTTCGCGTCGATGAGCCAGGTCTACCCCTGGGACCGCGGCACGAACTTTGCGGTCGAGATTGGCCGCAAAGCGGCGAAAATCATGGTTGAAGGTTGAACGTTGAAGCTTGCATGATGGTCGAGTAGCGGCGGGGTTTGCCGCGTATCGAGACCAAGACTAGTGAGCAGTGAGCAATAAAAGCAAAACGCCCTTTCTCGGTTGGGAGAGGGCGTTTTTTTGATTAGACTATGACCTTACGACATCATTTTATTGATAGCTTTGAAATATTGTAACAATAAGACCTACAAACATACCTAACGTTATAGCGCCAAAGAAAAAATTGAGGATGCGCGAATGTGTAACTCGTCTGTTTATCAAAGAATTATCATCAAGTTTTGTATATATTCCTGTTATTTGGAGTGTTTTTTCAATTTCAGCACCCATGCTTGTACAAGACCGGTAAAGGTCTCGAATTCTATACTCGATACCCCAAAAACAAGCTGTGACTAAAATACCACCTAAAAAAACAACCCAGGTCAAATTTGATAGGCTATTTTCAACCAGCCAAGTATATGCTGTCATCATCACATACATAACTGCCAGATATCCCGCTAATAGGGCATGCCTCCAATTGAGAAAATACCGATAATTGACGCCAACTTCTGTGTAAATATCCTTCAGTGTAAGTGTTTCGTTTTTGTCTTTAACCATTTTTCTCCTATCTCCATCCTTTCCCTCTATTTTCTGGACAGAATATATTTTCAACGCATGCTCAAAATAAAGTATAGCACGGCCTTGCCAAACAAGGAGGCGGCTTGCGCTGATTTCAAGCCTGAGACGCTAAACTCTTTGCGCGGGCGGCCCAAATAAAGAGTGCCGCAACCACCAGATTCATGCTGGCCGGTACCAGCCCGGAAGTCCCTGCTCCGCTGAGGACGGCTGCAACGTCCAGGATGGCGCTGAGGGCAAACAAAATGATGTTGGCAAGCACAATCGCATTTCTCGCCGGCGATGGCTCGGCGTTCCGAACCATCCAGTTCATCACGGCAATTGCAATGAAGAGGGCCGAATAATGGCGCAGGAAGGCGACTACCCCGGGGGATGCGTCCGCGGGAATCACACCTGCGCTCATCGCTACCGGCGCAAACAGATGCCCGATGCCGATGAGTGCCAGATAAACTGCGGCGATGATAAAAATTATCTTGAGTTTCATAAAATTATCTCCTGTTTTGAAAATGAGGCTCTTTGGGAGTTCCTGTGATAAGTCCCCGCATTTTGGGGTATGTGCGTGCCTACGCATGCGCATACCCCAAAATGCGGGCTTCTTTACGGCAAATATCAGAGAATCAAAAATGATGGATGAAGCGGACTATCGTATTACCGTGAAATAGAACAACAAACAAAAGGACACAAAAATCAGCAGCCAGGTTCTCAGGCTGGCCATGAATTTTTTCCATTCTTGTTTGTCAAAGGCCAGCAATTTAACAATGACTTTCAAGTTGTCGATGATAATCGTAAGATACAAACTCACAAAGGCAAAGAAAATCAGGATGCTCCAGGTGATGACCTTTCTGGTAAATTCCAACGGCGGGTCGATTACCTGTGCCAAGCCCGGGATTTCGAAGATGGAGGCGCCTAAAAATTTCACATCGTATCCCGCGCAAAAAAAGGCCGGCATTCCCAACTGAGTGTTGAGCAGGTAAGCGCACTTCAAATAGTTCACAAATGCCTGCTTCAACAGCAGGTCGAAAAGAAAGATGGCCAATATTAACAGGACAGCGCTAAGGATGATGGGGCGATTCCAGAGATAGCCTATTCCCGCCCATATTTTGCGGAAGAAAATCTGGAACGCGCCGTATGGCCGGGCAGCCAGTCTTCGGGCAACGATTGAAGGCTTTTTATTCTTCGCCATTTTTTTCTCCTGCGCGGTGATGGAAGTCACCTGTCCGCGCGCAGTATCTTGGACAACGACTTTTGGTATCAGAAGCGTCTATGAATTCCCTTCCAACGCCTTCACATAATGGTCTTCCACGTTTCCGTTCCTGCTTTCATTCAGCAGGGAGCTTAGCTCCCCAAGATGATACAGGCTGTGGCGCAACAGGAACAGCACAACACCCAATTTCGTCTGTCCCGCCCAGGGGAAAACTTCATTTGTTGACAGATAGTCAATTTCGGCCAGCCAGTTTTCTGTTTTTGTTGAGAAATAATCGATGGCCTCTATAATATCGTTTCTTGAAGGGAGTTCGTCTTCTTTTACTGTTGCGCAATTAGTATCAAATGCTTTTCCGGATGCGAATCTTATCTCTTCTGAATCTTCAATATAGTACTTTGTGGATTTCAGGATATGAAAAGACAACCTTACCGGGATGCTAGCGTCCCGCCCGGTATGAATCCATGCTTCATCGTCAAAATCATTGACCAGCCGTGCAAATACCCTCCAGGTATGTGAATACTGGCTAACAAACTCATTCTGCATAATCCCTCCCAAAACATTATTCGTTAATGATATCAGTCGCCCCGCCGCTGATTTGGTCTAATCTGCATCCGCTATATGGGAAGAATTATCCTGAACCAATGGTTTGCCCTGCCATGCGGTTCAACCTCCCAATCTGGAGCCGCGCCACAAGGCGAGCATAATGAAGAGATTAACAAATATGGCGGCCAAAAGTATTGCCAGAATACTGATAATCGGGGACAACCAGCGCTCGAAGAAATTTTCAATCTGCGCGTTCTCAGGGTCAGATGGAAGGTAGCGCACCTGCACACTTTGGCCGACCTGATATTGAGGCGGATAGGAAGCAGTCCCGCCGGGGAAGGAATATGTCCTGCCGTCAGCCTGAAACTCGATTACCGGCGAATAAAGACAACAGCTTCCTTCGGTGTCTGTGGTTTCCTTCATGCTGGCGACAATTCCCGTCGTGGTGACGCCCTCGGTTTCCAGTTTCCAACTGGTCTGGGCGGCAAGTACGCCCCACAGGCAAAAGCCGGCAAAGAGCAGGTTCAGCAGCACTGCCCAGCAACCTGTTTGCAAGCGATTCTTGGTTTTATTAACAATGACTGGTGCTTGATTGCTTTGGGACATATTTCACCTCTAAAATTTTGGCCAACCCAATACGGATAAACTTTATGGAATAACTATACAACTTTTTTCAGGCAAAAGCAAACCTGCGCGCGATTGTCCCGCCAGCGACAACAAAAACAGTGAGGCCTTGCCTGAACGGCAAACGAAACAGCAAAATGAAACCAAAACCCGCTGCTCACAGGGCAACGGGTTTTGGTTTGCTTGAACAACTTACGATTATTTCAAGATGACGTACAGGGCATGGATGATGCCGCCCACGCCGAACAGCAGGAAGGTCAGCACCAGGTTAATCCAAAAGTTGGTGGTGATTTTTCCTTCCTTCAGGAAAACGGCCAGCGGTGGGATGAACAGTGAGATAATCACCAGTAACAGTTTGTTGTCTTGCATTTTTTCTCCTTTGGTGGATGTTGGGAAAATATACTTACAGGATAATTATACATACGATGTCAAGTATGCGATACTAAAATACTGCAAGTTCTCTGATATTTGCCATAAGAAAACCATATTTTAGGGTGTCAGCGCGCCGCACGCATACGCGGCGCGTGCTGACACCCCAAAATACGGGGACTTGCCACGGGAATTCTCAAAGAGCCTTTTCACACCTACGACCCCGCGCTGACAATCGCCAGTTTGTCGGGGTGCAGGTGGCGGCGGATGGCGGCGTGGACTTCTTCGGGGGTGATGGCGCGGATGCGTTCTTCGTAGGTTTGGTAGTAGTCCAGGCCGAGGTCGTAGCGTTCGATGTTGAGCAGGGCGTTGGCGACGCCACTGTTCGATTCAAGCGAGAGCGGCAGACGGCCAACGAAGTTGTCCTGGCTGTCGCGCAGTTCTTCGGGGGTGACGCCGTTTTCGACGAATTTCCTGATTTCTTCCAAAATCAAATCAATTGCCTTTTCGAGATTGGCCGGGCTGACGCCCGCGCTCGCGTCCCAGGTTCCGGTTTCGAGTCCGGCGCTCAGGCTGGAGTAAGCGTAGTAGGCCAGTCCGGCGCGTTCACGCACGGCGTCGCCGATGCGTCCCATCATACCGAATTGTCCCAGCACGGAATTTGCCAGCGAGGCGGCAAAATAATCCGGGTCGGGCCGGGCCGGGCCGTGAGAGCCGATGACCAGGTCGGTTTGGGATTTTCCATTAATGGGAATATGGCGTCGGGTAATGGCGTCCAGCGGTATCAGGGCCGGGAGTAAAGGAGCAGGCGGCTGGTCAGGATTCGCCCAATCGCCAAAGTAACGCTCGGTCATCTCCAAAACCTGGAATGGTTCGATGGCCCCAACAACCGAAATGACCATGTCGCGCGGCCCGTAGTGGCGGCGGTGGAAGTCGGCCAAGTCGTCGCGGCTGATGGATTGGACGGTTGCGGGGTGTCCGTCGTCGGGGCGGGCGAAGGGGTGGTTGGCGTAGACAATTTCGTCGAAGGCCATGCCGGCCCGGTCGCCGGTGTCCTGGTCGCGGATGGCCAGACCAGTCAACAGTTGGGCGCGCAGGCGTTCGACGTATTCGGGCGGGAAGGTCGGCTGGCGCAGGCAGTCGGCCAGCAGTTCAAAGATGAGCGGCAGGTCTTCGGCCAGGGCACGCCCGCCGAAACCGGTACTGCGCGCGCCGGAGGAGAAGCCCATCGCCGCGCCAATCGATTCGAGCGCATCGTGAATCTGGAAGAAGTCGCGCCGGGCGCTGCCGCGAGTCAGGGCGGCGGCGGTGAAGTCGGCCAGGCCGAGTTTTTCATCCGGCTCGTACAGGCCTCCGGCGGGCAGGAATCCGCCCAGGGCGATGGAGGGGCTGTTGGAGTTGGCGCGCGCCAGCACAGTAATGCCGTTGCCGGTTTGGGCGCGGAAGATGTCGGCGGGGCCGGGCAGGGAGTGGGTCTTTTTGCTCATGCGGCCTCCGGGCTGCCATCAGGGCGGTAAATGCCGACCACGCGTCGGGATGGATGAAAATACTCAGCGGCCACGCGGCGCACATCTTCAGGGGTGACGGCGGCCAGGCGCTCGAGGTAGGTCAGGAACCACTCGTAGGTGGCAAACATTTCGGCATAGCCCAGCCAGAAGGCCTGGT
Organism: Anaerolineales bacterium; assembly: GCA_046484545.1. Lineage (GTDB taxonomy): Bacteria > Chloroflexota > Anaerolineae > Anaerolineales > Villigracilaceae > UBA8950. The sequence goes on along the minus strand of JAWOIR010000038.1, from coordinate 7,854 downwards.
TGGTGATGTTTTCGGAGCCGTAGGCAAACATGGCGCGGGCCTGCTTGATGGCGCGCTGAATTTCTTCAGGCGTGACCAGCGTCTCCTGCATGTGGGCGATTTCAGCGTCGAGGGCAGACAGGGCTTCTTCGGGGCTGCGCTGCGGGTGGATGGTCAGAGTCACGCTGTAGAGGAAGGGGTCGATGGTAGTGGTCGAGCCGCCTTGCAGTCCGACCGCCAGTTCCTTCTCGACCAGGGCGCGGTACAGGCGCGAGGTGCGGTTGTTTATCCCCCCGCCGCCGAACATGTTCAAGTTCGACGGGCCGGCCATCAGGCTGTCGAAAACGGCCAGGGCGTGGAAGTCGGGATGCGCGCCGGGGGCGTAGGGATAGGCGGCTTGCAGGTAGCAGGTCTCGCCCGGCCCGCTGACTTCGAGGCGGGTTTCGCCATTTCGGGGCGGTTCGGGACGGTCGAGGCGCGCGGGCGGCGGCGCGGCGGGGATGGGCGCGTACAGTTCGGTCAGGCGGGCCAGCATTTCGTCTGTATCAAAATCCCCGGCCAGGGCCAGGACGGCGTTGTTGGGGGTGTAGTAGGTCTGATAGTGCTGGCGCAGGTCGGCGGCGCTGATGGCGTGCAGGTCGGCGGTGTCGCCGATGACCTGGTGATGATAGGGGTGGACGCGGAAACTGGCCGCCTGGACGGCCTCGCCCAGCCGGAAGAGCGGTTCGTTTTCGTTGCCCTCGCGTTCGGACAGGATGACGGTGCGCTCGGCCTCGACTTCCGCCGGGTCGAAGGCGCTGTTGGTCATGCGGTCGGCTTCCAGGCGCAGGGCCAGGTCAATTTTGGCGGCGGGCATGGTCTCGTAGTAGGTGGTCCAATCGAGGAAGGTGAAGGCGTTCCAGTTGCCGCCCTCGCGCGAAATGGCTTTATCGAGCACGGAGGCCGGGAATTGGGGCGTACCTTTGAATTGCATGTGTTCGGCCCAGTGCGAAATGCCTGTCCGCCCTGTGGGTTCATCCTTAGAGCCAACCCGGTACCAAATCCACTGGCTGATGAGCGGGGCGGTGTGAATTTCTTTCAATAAAATTTTCAGTCCGTTGTCGAGCAATATCTGGGTGACTTCGGTCATTAATACTCCTGAATGGGGAAGATGAGGGCGAAATTGGCTATTTGGGCGGTATAAAGTCGCCCAAATAGCCAATTTCGCAGGTTCTCCCCCCTTCCCGCTGGGAAGGGGGACAGGGGGATGGTAGAAAATTCACGATTAGGCCGGGGAAGTGCAAGCCTTGATATTTTACTCGATGCGGAAAAATATCCTGCACAACCACATGGCCGATTTGCACAGCGGCACATCATCAGGGCCCTGGATTTCAGGCCAGAGCATGAAATAGTACGGGCCGACCACGTCCTGCAAGCCGACAAACGGCTCGTGCAATTCGGTCTCGGCCAGCGGGATGTCCACCGGCACTTCCAGCACAATCGGGATGGTGGTGTTGACGGGGACCGTAATGTCGAGCGCAATCGGCAGGTTGGTGCCGGCGGGCAGGACAATGTTGGTCGGGGCGCTCAAGATATTCAATCCACCGGTGTTGAGGGTAACGCGCGCGCCGTTGATGCGCGTGTCCTCGGTCAACTGGACAGTGGTATCGGTCTGCACCGGCAGGGTGAACTGCACCGGCACTTCGGTCTCGACCAGGATGGTGGTTTTGATGTGAGCCTCGTCCATCAGGACGAAGTTGTTGTACAAGCCGCCGAGTAACTGGTCACCAACCAGGGCTTTGAGTGTAAACAGTTCGCGCACCAGCACCAGCAGGACGATGACCAGGATGACATTGACAATCATCGAGAAAACGCTGGCAACCGTCCAAAAGGCAGGCAGGAATTTACGCTTTTTCTCCGGGGCCGGGGGCGAATTTTCAGCCTGCTTTACAGTGACCGCTGGTGGTTTCTCCGCTGGAGGCGCGGCGAGGGCAGATTTTTGTGGGGGTTGGGATGGGGTCGCCAGGGCGGCGCTGGCCGAGGTGGCCGGTTGACTTAACTTTAACCTGGAAGGCTGGGAGGCTGTTTGCGGGCTCGCAGGGGAGGCCGGTGAGGGTGCAGGCTGGCTCGGCCGAGTTTGTTCTGCCGGGGCAGGAGGGTCAAATTTTGCCGGTTGCACGGTGGTGATTGGCTTGCCTTTCTTGGGGAAAAGCAGGGCCTTAATCCAGGCCAGGTTGTCGGTCTTGGGTCGGTTTTCTTTGCCCATCTTTTTGCTCCTGAACAGGTGCGGTTTTGTATGAATAGGCTCTTTGGGGATTTCCGTGATAAGTCCCTGCATTTTGGGTATGAGCGCCGCAAACGCGTGTACTCACACCCAAAATCCGGCTTTCTTCACGGCAAACATCAGAAACCTATGACTAGTTTAGCATAAAAGATGAAAAAAGCGTGTAATAAAACACGCTTTTAGTCATTTTTGGCGACAGGATATGTTACAATTTTAATCATCCAAACTCAACCCCCAATTCCAACCCAAACGATAAAAATATGATTCTAGGACTACTCAAAGAGCACAGTAATGAAACCCGCGTTGCCCTTCTCCCGGAAAATGTAAAAAAACTTGTTGACCAAAAGGTTGATGTTCTGGTTGAAGAGAACGCAGGGGCCGCCGCCTTTGTTTCCGACGCAGACTATGTCGAGGCCGGAGCAAAAGTGGTTTCGCGGCAGGAGGCCTTCGAGAAGGCCGAGCTGCTCCTCCAAATCCAGCCGCCCCTGGAAGGGGACGAGAGAAAAGTCAGGCCCGAACAGGTCTGGATAAGCGCCTTCAATCCGCTCTGGGAAACCGAACTGGTGAAGCATTTCCAGCAGGCCGGGGTGACGACCTTCAGCCTGGATTCCATCCCGCGCACCACCCGCGCGCAGGCGATGGACATTCTGTCCTCGCAGGCAACGGTGGCCGGATACAACGCCGTGCTGGACGCCGCGCTCCAATTGCCGACCTTCTTCCCGATGTTCATGACCGCCGCCGGGACGATTCGTCCCGCCAACGTGCTGATACTCGGCGCGGGCGTGGCTGGACTGCAAGCCATTGCGACCGCCCGCAAACTTGGGGCGCAGGTGGAGGCCTTTGACGTGCGCTCCGCAGTCCGCGAGGAAGTCCAAAGCCTGGGCGCGCGCTTTGTCGAGGTCGAAGGGGCCGTCGAGGACAAGGCTGCCGGCGGTTACGCCGTCGAACAGACCGAGGAATTCAAAAAGAAACAACAGCAAGCCATCAACGACCACGCCGCCAAGTCGAACGTCGTCATCTGCACCGCCCAGATTCCGGGACGCAAAGCCCCGCTGCTCCTACCGACCGAAGCCGTCGAGCGCATGAAGCCCGGCGCGGTTATTGTAGATTTGGCGGCTTCCTCCGGCGGCAACTGCGAGTTGACCAAGAACAATGAAATCGTTGTGCATAAGGGTGTGACCATCATCGGCGAATCCAATTATCCGGCCAAAATGCCGTTGGATGCCAGCCGCATGTTTGGCAAAAATGTAATGAACTTCCTGGCCTTGATAATCACCAAAGAAGGCGAACTCAATCTCGACTTCGAGGATGACATTGTCAAGGGAACCTGCATCACCCACCAGGGCGAGCTCTTCAACGAGCGCGTCAAATCCGTAATCGAAAATTCTCAATAAGAACAGACTATGGAACAAATCCTCTACTCTCTCTTTGAATACAAGGAAGCCATTTTCATCATTGCCCTGTCCATCTTCCTGGGCATCGAGGTCATTTCCAACGTGCCATCGGTGCTGCATACCCCGCTCATGTCGGGCGCGAACGCCATCTCCGGCGTCATCATCATCGGCGGCATCATCCTGGTCGGTCACGCCGACCTGACGCGGCTGTCGCTCGAACTGGTGCTGGGGATTTTGGCCCTGATTTTCGGCACGCTTAACGTGGTCGGCGGGTTTGCCGTCACGGACCGTATGCTCGAAATGTTCAAGAAAAAGAAACCACAAAAAGCCAACTAAACTATGAACAGTGCAACTGGAATTACTACAACCGGTGATATTGTCCTTGAATTGAGTTACCTCGTCGCGGCCCTGCTCTTCGTTTACGGACTCAAAAAACTTTCCCACCCTGAAACAGCTCGCAGCGGGAATCGCTGGGCCGCAGCGGCGATGATTCTTGCAATGGTGACGACCGTCGTCCTGCACCGCGATTTTGACGGCAACGGCATTGCGCTGACGAATATCATCGTTATTGTGATTGCTGTCAGCCTGGGAGCCGTGGTTGGCTGGATTGTCTCCCGCAAGGTCAAGATGACGGCCATGCCGCAACTGGTCTCGCTCTTCAACGCCTCCGGCGGCGCGGCCTCGGCCCTGGTGGCCTTGCTCGAATTCCCGAAAGCCGCTGCCGGAAATATTTTCTCCATTCTGGTCTCGGTGCTTGGCCTGCTGATTGGCGCAGTCGCCTTTAGCGGCAGTGTCATCGCCTTTGGCAAACTGGACGACAAAATCGGCGACATCCGGGCCGGATACATGAAATATGTCAACCTGGCCCTGTTGATTGCCACCCTGGCTTTTGCCGGCTGGCTGGTCTTCTCCGGCGGCGTCCCTGCCGAGCAGAGCTGGGCCATCTGGCTGCTCTTTGCCCTGGCTGTGATTTACGGCATTTCGTTTGTCATGCCTATCGGCGGCGCGGACATGCCAGTGGTCATCTCGCTGCTTAACGCCCTGACCGGCATCGCCGCGGCCATGGCCGGCTTCATCTACAGCAATCAGGCCATGATTTTGGGCGGTATCCTGGTCGGCGCGGCGGGTATGATTCTGACCTTCTTGATGTGCAAAGCCATGAACCGCTCCCTGCTGAATGTGCTGGTGGGGGCCTTTGGCGGCGGCGGTGCAGCAATTGATCGCGATATGGGCATCATGAAGGAAATCACCGTCAGCGATGCGGCAGTTTTGTTGAACTACTCACAGAAAGTGGTTGTCATCCCCGGTTATGGACTGGCGGTTGCCCAGGCCCAGCATATTGCCCACGAACTGGACAACATCCTCGAAGGCCGCGGTGTGAGCGTGCGCTACGCCATCCACCCGGTGGCCGGACGCATGCCCGGACACATGAACGTCCTGCTGGCCGAGGCGGACGTACCGTATGAGAAACTGGTCGAAATGGATGACATCAACCCGGATATGTCCAACGTGGATGTCGCCATCGTCATCGGTGCCAATGACGTGGTCAACCCGGCGGCTTATGATGACCCCTCCTCCCCGATTTACGGCATGCCCATTATCGACGCGCACCTGGCCAAGAACATTATCGTCATGAAACGCGGCGCAGGCAAGGGCTATGCCGGTATTGAGAACTTCCTGTTCTTCAACGACAAGACGCGCATGTTCTACGGCAACGCCAAAGACTCGCTCCAAAAGCTGGCGGCTGAAATCAAGAATATGTAATCCCGGCTGGATACAGAATCAAAAGAGACGCAGGCAAAAAACCTGCGTCTCTTTTGATTCTCTTTGGCAATTCCCGCGATAAGATCTACCTCCTTCATCCCGGAATCATTGCTACTGACACCCAAAAAACGGGACGATTATCAGTAGACAGGCCCGCCGCAAAAGGGGATAATCGTATTGTCGAAAAGTTTCTTTCACCCCATAAGGAGAATCCCCTATGACTTTGTCCGAAAACGTTGCAGAATCCGCAGTGCTGGCGCAGTATGATTACGAATTGCGTCCCGTTGAGCGCGGATATGCCGGGCGCACGCTCTATATCAACCTGGATGACAACAGCATCCGCGAAAAACCGGTCACACAGCAGATGAAAGACTTGTTCACCGGCGGGCGCGGATTTGCGCTCAAACTGCTCTGGGATGCTGTCTCACCTCAGACCAAATGGAACGACCCGGAAAATGAACTGGTCATCGCCAATGGGCCAATCTGCGGCATCACGGCCTACCCCGGCAGCGGCAAGGCCACGGTCGTGACCCTGTCCCCGCTGACAGAAAACGTCATCGACTCGAACGTCGGCGGCTACTTCGCGCCCTTCCTGAAATTCTCTGGCTTCGATGCGCTCGAAATCCAGGGCAAGGCTGATGAAGATGTGATTATCTTCATCGACGGCGATAACGGCCACGTCACCATCACGCGCAACGCCCTGGCAGAAGTGGACGCCCACGAAATCGGCAACGTCCTGACCGAACGTCTGGGCGGCGATGAAAAAGGCAAGCGCGGCGTCTCGGTGCTGGCCACCGGGCAGGCCGCCGAACATACCCGCATCGCGCTGATTAACTCAACCTGGTACGACGTGCGCCGCAAGGAAGCCCGCTTCAAGCAGGCCGGGCGCGGCGGCCCGGGGCGCGTCTTCCGCGACAAGCGCATCAAAGCCATCGTCGTCCGTTTCAGCGACATGGGCGGCGACAAAAACGGCGTGGCCGATATGCCGCTCATCCGCAAGGCCGGACAGCGCATCAACAAGGAAATCGCCGACCTGGACGACAAGCAGAATCAGATGCGCAAAGTCGGCACAGCCAACATCGTCGAAATTATGGACCACTTCGACCTGCTGCCAACCCACAACTTCCGCTACGGTTCGCACCCTGAGACCCACAAAATCGACTCAAAGGTCTGGAAGGAAGCCTTCACCCAGGGCCTGCCGGATGGCTGCTGGCTGGGCTGCACCATGTCGTGTTCGCACGGCGTCGACCACTTCCCGCTCCAGACCGGGCCGTATGCCGGTCAGTGCGTCACCGTCGATGGGCCGGAATACGAAAACGCCGCCGGGCTGGGTTCCAATATCGGCAACTTCGACGCCCAGAAATTGCTCGAACTCAACTTCTACTGTGACACCTACGGCGTGGACTCGATTTCCTTCGCCAACTGCGTGGCCTTTGCGATGGAATGCTACGAGGAAGGTCTCATCACCAAAGAACAGACCGGCGGCCTGGAACTGAAATTCGGCAATGGCGAAGCCGCCCTCGAGTTGTTGCATCAGATGGCACGCGGCGAAGGATTCGGTCTCATCGTCGGGCAGGGCGTGCGTTACATGAAGGAATACTTCGCCCGCGAATTCGGCGCCGACCCGGTCTTCATGCACGACATCGGCATGGAAATCAAGGGCATGGAGATTTCGGAATACCTGACCAAAGAATCGATTGCCCAGCAGGGCGGCTATGGCCTGGCGACCAAAGGCCCGCAGCATGACGAAGCCTGGCTCATCTTCATGGACCAGGTCCACAACCTGCTGCCGACTTTCAAGGACAAGGCCGAAGCCCTGCACTATTTCCCGATGTGGCGCACCTGGTTCAGCCTGCACGGCCTGTGCAAACTGCCCTGGAACGACATCTCGCCCGAAAACAACAAGGACACCAAGGAACCGGCCAAGGTTGAAGAACATGTCGAGAACTACACCTGGATTCACCAAGGTGTGACCGGCATCCCAACCACCACCGAGACCCTGCTGGCCCAATCGGAGCGCGTTTACAACTTCCAGAAGGTCTTTGCCATCCGCATGGGACGCGTAGTCGTGTTTCCGTCCCACGCGTCCCATGCGGATGGCAAAGACCTTCTGGAAGTTGTAAACGCGCTCCGATTGGGCCAGCAGGATCTCGGTGGTGGTTGGGCCCAGTTACATGTTAATGGGATAGGAACCGGCGAAGGTAATGTTCTTTTTTCAGGTGTCGTTAAAGGAAACCCTGGTAATCCACCAACTACTGGGGCGGGAACAAGAATGATGTGGTATCCTGACAAAGCAGCATTCAGAGCTGGCATGGTTACCAGTAACAATTGGGATAAAGACAGTATTGGTGATTATTCCCTTGCTGTTGGATATGATTCCAAAGCATTAGGTTACAGCTCAGTAGCAATAGGCATATGGCTTATAGCCTATTGCTACTGAGCTGTAACCTAATG
>JAWOIR010000403.1:0-2720 GCA_046484545.1 Anaerolineales bacterium | reverse complement strand
TGTCGAGGCCCTGCGGCGCAACAAAGTGCCGCACGTCTATCGTCTGTATGAGGGCGAGGGGCACGGCTGGCGCAAGAGTGAGACAATTGTGGATTATTACCAGACCTTGAACAAATTCTTGAAAGAGTTTGTGTTGCTGTGATATAAGTTCGATATTCGGACTGGAAAAATCGTATTTCCTGTTTTGCGCGTATAATCCCTATACAATGGAGGCACCATGAGCGACTCAAAACCCTTAATGTGGACGCCCAAACCGGGCATTGGCTATGTCGTTACCCGCCGCCCCGATGGCGGCATGACCCTGACCTTTAGCGACCTGAGTGACGCAACCATCAGCGATTGGCGCGAGTTCGCCTTCGAACACCTGATGGATTCCGACCGCCTGACGCGCAACCTGTACGATTTGCGCCAGGTCGAGGAAATCCCCGAAAAAGCCATCAAAATGGCGGTCGAGGTCAACAACGACCCCTCGACGCGCAATGTGCGCGCGGCAGTCGTGGTTGCCAGCGAGCAGGTCAAGGAATCTATCTTGAAAGTGGCGGCATCGGCTACCGGAATTGGCGCGGCGGTCAAAATTTTCTCGACCCTTGATGAAGCCGAAACCTGGCTCTCGAAGCCGCTCGACCAGATGGTTTAACGCTTCGCCATCCATGAGCAGTCAGTACGATAACGAGATGGTGCGTATGGGCATCATCCACTTCAAATCGGGGGAATTTCCGGCGGCCCGACGCTATTTCGAGCGCGCCCTGGAAGTCGCTGACGATAACGACACGCGTTTCAAGGCCAACCTGTATCTCAGCCGCCTGCTGGACGACCCTGCCCAAAAACGCCGTCATCTCGAAAGCGCGCTGGCAATTGAACCGACACATGGCGAAGCCCGTCGCGAACTGGCGATTCTGGATGGCAAACTCAAGCCGGACGAAATCATCGACCCCAACGCCCTGGCGGCTCAATCCGCCAACCCGCGCGCGGTCAGCGCCGACCGTTTCACCTGTCCCAACTGCGGCGGACGCATGGTCTTCGATGCCGACGGGCGCACGCTCATTTGCGAATACTGCGCCCGCAACCAGTCGATGACGACCGGCACAGTCGAAGAAGAGCAGGATTTCATCGTGGCGATGGCAACCGGCAAGGGACACCGTAAACCGGTTGCCATGCAAACTTTTCACTGCCAGGGCTGCGGCGCGGATTTCCTGCTGCCGCCGACGGCCAAATCGGCAACCTGCTCGTACTGCGCCTCGACCCACGTCATCCGGGGCGATGCGCGTGAACTGGTCGAACCGGACGCAATCGTCCCGATGGGATTCGACCAGCGCGAAGCCGTCCGCCGCCTGGTCGCATGGGTCGAACAGAACAAAATCGAGCCGCAGGGCAAGGTCCAGCCGCCGCGCGGGGTCTACCTGCCGGTCTGGACGTTTGACATCGTCGGCAATATCCCCTGGAAGGGGATGGTCTATCGTAACAAGCGTTATCATCCGGTTTCGGGGATTCATCCGGTATTGCTGAACGATGTCGGCCTGCCGGCGGTGCGGCGTATGGCCGAATTAATGTCCCGACTGCTGCCCGAATTCGACCTGCCCAATGCCCCTGCCTACGACCCGCGCTACCTGGCAGGCTGGCCGGCCGAAGTGTATGAACGAACGATGTCGGAAGCCTCGCTGGATGCCCGTCAGCAGGCCGTCGGGCGCGTCAAACAACAAATCCAATCGCAGCAATCGGGGGTTACAGATTTGAGTTACGACACCACCGGCATTTCGATACTGTCCTTCAAACTGGTCTTCGTGCCGGTCTGGACGACATCCTATATGGTCGAAGGCCAGCGCTATGCGGTGATTATCAACGGCGCGAGTGGCGAGGTACATGGCGAAACGCCCGAACGCGGCATTCTGGATTGGTTGGGGAATTTGTTCAAGTAGCCTGTGCAACTTTTGGGGGCGGTGTTCATCTAATCTTGTAGAAAGTACAAACACAAGCGCAATGCGCTTTTCAAAACAAGGAGAGAATACTGGTATGGAAATGATTATCGACTTCCCCGGCGGCGCGCGCGTTGACGCCCATTTTGGCCCTTACACCGTCAACACTGACCAACCCCCGGCGGGCGGCGGCGAAGGCTCGGCCCCGACTCCCTTTGCCGTTTTCCTGGCCTCGGTCGGCACCTGCGCCGGGATTTACGTCCTGGGATTCTGCCGCCAGCGCGGCCTGGACAGCACCGGCATCCGCATTGTCCAGCGCATGCACACCGATTTCAGCGGCATGGTCAAAAAAATCGACCTGGAAATTCAGGTCCCGCCGACCTTCCCCGAAAAATACCGCGATTCGTTGATTCGCTCGGCGGAATTGTGCGCGGTCAAGAAGCATTTCGAGAACCCGCCCACGTTTGAAGTGACCACCAGGCAAGTGGAAACGGCCTGATTGGGGGTATCGTTCTCCAGAAAAGTTCTTGCCAAATCCCATCTGTGGACGCCCCTCAAGGGGCGGAGAGATTACCGCGAAATAGCCTATTGGGGCGGCATATGCCGCCCCAATAGGCTATTTCGCGGGTGTGTTCCCCCCTTCTCAGCGGGAAGGGGGGGCTAGGGGGGATGGGAGAAAAGACTTTTTTGTTTGCTCCTCGGAAATTTCTGTGATAAATCCCCCCAAAATGCGGCCTTCTTTACGGCAAACATCAGGGAACCCTTTTTATAGCCGAATTCAGCCCGTAAAATGTGGGATAATGTATT
>JAWOIR010000283.1:0-7258 GCA_046484545.1 Anaerolineales bacterium | reverse complement strand
CATGACCTGTATCTTTTGTAAAATTATTGACGGTGAAGCCAAAGCCGATATCGTTTACCGCGACGAGCACGTGACCGCCTTTCGCGATAATCAACCGGTTAGCCCAACCCACATCCTGATTGTGCCAAACCGCCACATCGAATCGGTCAACCAGGCCGAGCCGGAAGATGCGCTGACGCTTGGCAGTCTCTTTCTCGCCGCCCGAAAAATTGCCGAAATGGAAAACATCCAACATGGCGGCTACCGCCTGATTGTCAACACCGGTTCCGACGGCGGCCAGACCATCTTCCACCTGCACATGCACCTGATTGGCGGGCGCAGGATGAAACACCCCATTGGTTAAAAAAGAATTTCCACATTGCGGCCTTCTTTACGCCAAATATCAGCGAACAAAAAAACGCCGTCTTCAGACGGCGTCACATGGGGTAGCACACTTTTTATCGGACTATGCTTGGCGGCCTGGGCGGTTGCTGCATAGGCGGCTTGCGCCCGAAAACGCTCCAACTGTAGATTCCCAATCCAATACCCAACAAAAGCAGAATACCGCCGACAATCCCCAGCCAGGACGAGCCGCCTTCCTCACCGGGCGCGCCGGGAAGGGCAATCGTAATATCGCCCTTTTGCGCCCCAAAATCAACATAGTATTCGTTGCCTGATTCCACCTCCAGCAGGTAGGTTTGCTGAGTGGTCGGAAAATACCCTTCCGGGGCGGCGGCGCTAAGGTTATAAGTCCCCTCGGGAACATTTTCGAAACAGTCCGCTTCTGTGCCAGGGACGGTTGTACGCACATCCGAATACTGGCCAGAAGTGCCGGTAATGCTGACCGCACCGCCTGGGATGACCACTTCGCTGGATTGTCGCATCGAATCGCCGTTAACATCGTCATAAAGTAACAGGCAGACGGTGGCAAAACCGGGCAGGGGGGTAGGCGTTGGTTCCGGGATTTCGGTCGGTTCTGCATCCGGCGTGACGTCCGTGATGGGCGCACTGGCCCCGACACCGATAACCAGTTCCTGCCCGACCCGGATGGTGCAGTTATCATCCAGCCGGTTTAGGATGCGGAGTTGGTCAATCGAAACGCCAGTCAATAATTGGATGCGCAGGCAGGAATCACCTTCCTTGGCGATATAGATAATACGCCCATCCGGGCCGGGGGTCGGGGTGGCATATTCAGGCAGTTGCGCCACAGGCTGGGCCTGGGCGGTCAGCATGAAACTGAACACAAATAAAATGCTGATGAGTAGTGAAGTGAAAATCAACTTTCTTTTCATGTTGAAAATTATATCATGCGCGCTGGTTCCTCCAATGTTTTTATTGGAGGCTCTTGAATATTTGCCGTGAAGAAGGCCGCATTTTGGGGTGTGAGCGTGCCAGGCGCACGCTCACACCCCAAAATGCGGGAATTTATCGCAGAAATTCTCAAGGAACCTATCAGAATGGATGCCAGGGGCGGGTATAATCACGCCGTAAATATTCTATTTGGAGAAAACGATGTCCCTGAAAATTGTTGTAGGCGCACAATGGGGTGACGAAGGCAAAGGCCGCATTGTCGATTGGTTTGCCGGTCAGGCAGAAATGGTGGCCCGTTACAACGGCGGCGATAACGCCGGGCATTCCGTCACCGTTGGTTCGCAATTGTTCAAACTGCACTTGATTCCGTCCGGCATTGTCCATCCCCGGCCGGTGGCGGTTTTGGGAAACGGCATGGTCATCAACCCGGAGTCCCTTTTTGCCGAAATTGAATCTCTCGAAAAAGTTGGCATTGTTGTCAACCCACAGCGATTGCGCATTTCCCATGCCGCGCACCTGATTACCCCTGCCCATACAGCCCTCGACCAGGCCATGGAAAAAGCGCGCGGCAAAGATTCAATCGGCACCACCGGGCGCGGAATCGGCCCGGCCTACACCGACAAAGCCGCCCGCACCAACCTGCGCGTGGCCGACCTGATAGGCCCCGATTTTGTCGAAAAACTTGGCACACACATCGAATCGGCCAATCGCAACCTGAAGTCGCTCGACGCGCCCCAACTTGAAATCCAGCCCATTCTCAACAATTTTCTAGGTTACGCCGCGCGAATTCGTCCATTCGTGGCCGATACCGCCGCCGAAATCGACGCCGCGCTACGGGCGGGCAAAACCGTCCTGGCCGAAGGCGCGCAGGGGACTTTGCTCGATATCGACCACGGCACCTACCCCTTTGTCACCAGTTCATCGCCCCTGGCCCCAGCCGCCCTGCTCGGACTCGGCCTGGGCCTGACCGTCGCCCGCGACGCCACCGTCAGCGGTGTGTGCAAAGCCTTCCAGACCCGCGTGGGCAGCGGCCCCTTCCCGACCGAAATCCATGAAGACGACCTGGCCGCCCGCCTGCGCGGAAGCGGCGCCAACCCTTGGGACGAGTACGGCACGACCACCGGGCGTCCGCGCCGGGTCGGCTGGCTGGATGGCGTCCTGCTGCGTTACGCCGCCCGACTGAACGGGTTTACCGAACTGGTCATCACCAAACTTGACATCCTGAGCGGGATGCCACACATCAAAATTTGCACCGCCTATCGCCGGGATGGAAAAACCTACACCGACCTGCCCTTCGGTCCGACCGACCTCGAAGGCTACGAAGCCGTTTATGAACAGTTGCCCGGCTGGACGGAGGATGTCAGCCAGGTTCGACGCTGGAACGACCTGCCCTCCGCCGCCCGCGATTTCCTGAACGCCATCGGGCAGATTGCCGGTGTCCCGGTGCGCCTGGTCAGTGTGGGGCCGGAACGCGAGCAAATTGTGTCAGACGTTGTATAATATCCCCAGTCATTATTTCACGACTCTTTGGGAATTCCCGTGATAAGTTCCCGTATTTTGGGGTGTGAGCGCGCGCTCACACCCCAAAATACGGCCTTCTTTACGGCAAATGTCAGAGAACTATTTCACACCCTACATTGACGGAGGCTCACAATGGCCAAGAAAAAACAAGGCGTAATCGGCATTCTCACCGGGGGCGGTGACGTTCCCGGCCTCAATCCCGCAATTCGGGCAGTCACCATCCGTGCCCTGCGCGAAGGCTACCAGGTTATCGGCATTCGTCGCGGCTGGGCGGGGCTGGTAGACCTTGTCCGCCAAAAAGATGCGGACAACAGCAACAACATCCAGTACCTGACCGAAGACGTGGTCAACCGCGCCGGGCGCACGGGCGGCACCTTCCTGCACACCTCGCGCACCAAACCAACCAACATCAAAAAAGCCGATGTACCGGAGATGTACAAAGATAAATACTCCGAAGACGTCAACGATTTGACTCCTGAAGTGCTCAAAAACCTCGATTTCCTGGGCATCGACTACCTGATTCCGATTGGCGGCGACGACACGCTCAGTTACGGCGTCCACCTCTACAAGCAGGGGATTAAAGTTGTTGCCCTGCCCAAGACAATGGACAACGACGTGCCCGGCACCGACTACTGCATCGGTTTTAGCACCTGCGTCACCCGCACCATTTCGCTGGTCAACAGCCTGCGCACGATTGCCGGGTCGCATGAGCGCCTGTTGATTGTTGAAGTCTTTGGCCGCTACGCCGGTTTTACAGCGATGCTGCCCACAATGGCGGGCGCGGCCAACCGCTGTGTGATTCCTGAATACAAGTTCAACATCGAGCAACTGACCGACCTGATGGTCTATGACCGCAATCGCAACCCCAGCCACTACTCGGTTGCGCTGGTCTCTGAAGGCGCGATGTTCGAGGGCGGCGAAATGATTTTCGCCAATATGGAAACCGATGCTTACGGCCACGCCAAACTGGGCGGCATCGGTGAACTGGTGGCGGCAGCCGTCAAGGACATTTCCCCGCGTTTCAGTAACGGCCAGAAAGTAAACATCGTCGAACAGAAACTCGGCTACATGGTGCGCGGCGGCGACCCCGACGCAATCGACTCCATCGTCCCGATGGCTTTCGGCAACCTGGCCCTCGACCTAATTCTCAAGGGTGTGCATGGCCGTCTGGTGGTGCTCAAAAATGGCCGCTACGACAACATGCCGCTGGATGTGGTCACAGCTACCAAGAAACTGGTCAACGTGGGCCAGTTCTACGATACCAACCGCTATCGCCCCAAGTACGAAAACTTCGAAATGAAGCCGCAGTTCATCATGACCAGCGAACTGTAGCAGTCTTTTCTTTCATGAATAATCCCCTGGTGAGCGCACTCACCAGGGGATTATTGGCTCTTGGGGAGAATTCCCGCGATAAGTCCCCGTACTTTGGGGTATGAGCGTGCCTGGGCACGCTCATACCCTTGACTGTTTAACTGGTGTGGTGCGGCACATGCCACCTGCTGAGGAGAACCGGAAATTTGATGTTCATGCCTGCGAAGCAGGCATGAACATCAAATTTCCGGGTTTTTCTTGTGGGCCGCGAAGCGGCCATACACCGATAAGAGAGTCAGGGGCTCATACCCCAAAATGCGGCCTTCTTTACGGCAAATATCAGAGAAACGGATTATTTTTTGGATACTTTTTAGCCAATTATGTTCGAGGGAAATACCGGTCTTTCAACCCCAGTAACGGTTTTTCGAGCCAGTAGAAAGTTAACGAGGCTGCAATAACCGACAGGATAAATGTCAGCAAAAGTATCGCGGGCTTACCGCTCTCGTAGGGGAGTTCCAGAAATTCGTTGACAATCCGCCGTGAAAACCAGGTCATCGCGAAGTGATAGACATATAAGCCGTAAGAAATCTTGCCCAGGTAACGCATCACCGGCCATTCCAGCCAATTGACCCACATCTTCTCGCGCACCACGCAGTAAATCACCAACACAAAGGTGTAATCAATAAAGGTATAGCCCCAGATGTGGCGCAGGCCGTTTCCGAGCGGGTACTGATAGCCGAGCGATGAGACATATTCCACTCCACCGCGCAGGTAATATTCCATCCCCAACCCGGCAGCTGGGAGCAGGAAGGCCATGCCAATCAATTGCAAGCGCGCCTTGGGAATATCAAAACGCGAGATATACGCGCCCATCGCAAAAGCGTCGATATGCGAGAACGGCAGCACATAGACACCCACCGCCGCATTGGAATAAAGAAGCGCGAAGTCCCCGCTGTTGAAAACAAACCCGGTCAGCGTTCGAAAGAGCGGCCCGGCAAAAATAGCCGCCAGCAATACCGGCCTTAACTTATCGCGCGGGGTCAGGAAGATGACCAGCGGCCAGAAGATATAAAACTGCTCCTCGACCGAAAGCGACCAGAAATGGGTCAGGAAGCGTGATTCGACATATCCCGCGCTGGCGTGAAAAAAATTATACAGGTAGAGCAGGGCGTAGGGCATTTGCTCCTGGTAGAGCAGCATGTAGTTCAGGCGGTAATCGAAGGCGATAAAAATTGCCGTCACCCCCAGCATCAGGAAAAGGTAAAAATAATACAGTGGGAAAATGCGCAGGAAGCGCCGTCCGTAGAATTTGTAGAAGAAATCGCGCGGACTGAGCGTTTCCTTCATTTTCAACAGAATGTCGGTAATCAGGAATCCCGAAAGCACAAAAAAAAGCAGGACGCCCGTCCAGCCAAATAAGAAATAATCAGTATGCACCAACAAGACAAACAAAAAAGCGATGGCGCGCAGGCCATCCAGGCCAGGAATCAAGAGTCTCTCCAGAATAACAAAATGGTTTTGGCTCGTTGAAAATTCCCGCAATAAGTCCCCGCATTTTGGGGTGGAGTCACCGCAAACGTGCGCCCACACCAAAACGCGTACTTTTTTCACGGCAAATATCAGAGAACCAAGACTGTGCTATTTTACGCGATTCTCCCAGTATAGTAAAATTCCATCATGTCCCCCTCCCTGGCTGATAAACTTAAATCCTTGGGCGTCAAAGTCGGCACTGGTGAAATCAGGCCGCAGGTCGAGATTCCGCGCAAGGCCGCCCGTCAGCCACTCGAAGAGTCGCTGGGTGGGCGTTGGATAGAGTCCCGGCGCGGCCCGGCTTTTGTGGTCGAGCAAACCTATCCGCTGGATTACACACATGGCAATTTTCCCATTCGAATCTCTGCACCGTTGGAGGGAATCGCCGCCTGGGCAGGCGACCCGCGCATCGCTGGGCTTGCTCCCGAAAAATTGGCCTTCCTTGACACCGAAACCAGCGGACTGTCCGGTGGAACCGGCACGTATGCCTTCATGGTTGGCGTGGCGCGTTATATTGACGGTGGTCTTCACCTGGCAATGTTCTTCATGCCCGCTCCGGAGGAAGAAGCGGCCCTGCTTGAAGCCCTGGCCGATTTCCTGGCCCCTTGCGAAGCCCTGGTGACGTTCAACGGCAAATCCTTCGACGCGCCTCTGCTCAAAACCCGCTACGCCCTGCAATCCATCCCCTGCCCCTTCGACGATTTCGCCCACATCGACCTGCTGCCGCTCGCCCGCCGCCTGTGGCGTGAGCGACTGCCCTCGCGCGCCTTGAAAGCCCTCGAAGTGGACATCCTGAACGCCCCGCGCGGTCCTGAAGAAGTACCCGGCTACGAAATCCCCTACCTGTACTTCGACTACCTGCGCAGTGGCGACCCATCACCGCTGAAGGGCATTTTCTACCATAATGGCCTGGATGTGGTCTCGATGGCGGCCCTGCTCAACCATACCGCCGCGCTGCTCAATAATCCGCACGAGGCCGAATTGCACGGGCTGGACATTCTAGCCCTCGCCCGCCTGTTCGCGGATTTGCGGAAGTGGGATGATGCTGCCCGCCTGTACGAACGCGCCCTCGAGAGCGGACTTCCCGAAGCCTCGTTCGCTGATGCGCTAAAACGTTACGCCATTTTGCAGCGTCGCCGCGGCGATTGGGAGACCGCCGTTAAGCTATGGGAACGTGCCGCCGGCGAGGGACATATCTACGCCCATGTCGAACTCGCCAAACACGCCGAGCACCGCCAGCGCGATATCCCCCTGGCCCTGCGCTGGACGGAAACCGCCATGCAATTGGCAAACGCACCCGCTTTACCAGATTACATCCGCGCTTACTGGCTGGCCGAACTTGAACACCGACAGGCGCGCCTGGAAGGAAAAAATGAAAAATAAACTGCTTTTCGGATTAATATTTCTTTTGCTTGTCCAATTGGCTTGCAACATGCCGCTGCCCGGAGTGGTGCTTGCCACCCCCACCACCGTTCTGGCAACCCCGCCCCTGCCCCCGTCAGCGGATGTGACCCCTATGCCAAGCGAGACGCCGCTCTCGCCGCCGCGACTGTTCCAACAGGTCACACTGACCGAAGAATCCTACAGCGAGAATGGCGAATCGCCG
>JAWOIR010000302.1:0-4205 GCA_046484545.1 Anaerolineales bacterium | reverse complement strand
GGTTATGGTTGGAGCGATAACAGCGGCGGTGTTTCCCGCGACATCGAAACGGTGCTGCAAGAGACGCGGCTTGCTTTACAGGTCGCTGGCGAAAGCCCGCCCTACATTCTCCTGCCTCACTCGATGAGCGGCTTGGAAGCCATCCACTGGGCCAATCGTTATCCTGATGAAGTGAAGGCCATCGTTGGCCTGGACCCGGCAACGCCGCCCATCTACGAGATAATGCCGCCGCCGCTCCTGACAATGAGGCTGGTCGCCTTCACAGCCCAAACAGGCCTGCTGCGCCTGATGCCTTTTCTCTGTCGTGATGCGCCATCTGCACAATACCTGACGGAAGATGAGGTTGCGGTTTATTGCTCCATCATGTATCGGCGCACCCTGACCGCTGACATGTTGGCTGAAGTCGAAATCACGCAGGAAAACGCACTGCTGGTTGCTTCTCACGGGTATCCCGACGTTCCTTTTTATGTTTTTATCTCGAACGGCGATGGATTGCCGATGGACAATTGGGGCGAGGTTTTATCCGCTTATGCAGACTCCGTCGGAGGGGAATACAGGCTGCTGGATGTTGGTCACTATGTTCATGGTGAAGCCGCCGAGTTGATTGCTGAGGAGACCCGCGCTTTCATTGAGAGAATAAGATAACTGAAAGAAACCGCAATCGCCACAACCAAAATTCCCCTGGTACTATCCAAGAAATCTGGTGAAGACGCCAGGATATGGTTAAACTACATCTTTTTCTGTCAACGGACTACATACTCATGTAGTCCGTTTTTCTTTCAAAGCCACTATACTGTGAATGTATTCAATGCTCAAAAGGATAAACAAAGATGAAAGATGTCAATCATGTGATTGTAGAAAAGAATGGCAAGCTGTTGGAAATCTTCGACTCTGGTTTTTCGCCTGGCCCGACAGTCGTCTTTTTGCATGGGGCGGGCAGTAATGCTTCCCAGTTTCGTGAGGAACTTGAGCGCCTTAGCCAGGATTTTCGGGTCGTTTCCATCAGCATGCACGGTCATGGTGCGCAGTTCAAAGACCGGAAATTTACCCCGGAAGAATTTCGCCTGGATAAATTGGCCGATGATGTCATCCTGTGCATGGATTTATTGCACCAGGAGCGATTTCATGTGGTCGGCAATTCGGCGGGTGGCGTGGTCGGGTTTGAACTCGTCAAACGTTTCTCCGACAGGCTCTTGTCGCTATGTACGTATGGCACAGCCCCTAAATTATCGTTTGGGAAATTGGCAATCCGGCTTATCAGCGGGCTTGACCGCCTGATGATATCCAGCATTCCTGATGCATACCTGGGACTGGTAGCCAGGAACTGTTCAAAGCAGGCGCTCGTTCAGGAGAAGGTCAAAATACTCCTGCTCGAATCGCGCCATGCCATTCCATACATTCGCTCACAAATCGGGAATTACGATTACCTGGATGTTATCCGAACAATGAAAGTCCCCTACCTATTGATGGAGTGCGAGTTCGACAGCGAAATCAACAAAACGCTGGCAGAAATGCGACAGGCTGTGCAGGCCAATCCCTGCGCCAGACGGGTGTTTTTCGAGGGCGCGGGTCATATTGCCAACCTCGACCAGCCGACGATGTTTGCGGAACTGATTAAAGCCCATCTCAACCAGGCTGATGAATACTGCAAGGAGATGAAACTTGCGGTATAAAGTTTTTGGCAATCGCAATCATCCGATGCTCATGCTCATTCACGGGTACGGCGTTTCCTGGAAAATGTGGCGGCCGCACATCGCGCTTCTTCAGGAGAAATATCATATTGTTACGCCTTTGTTGCCCGGTCATGACGAAGATTCGTCGTCAGATTTTCAATCGGTCGAGGCTGTCGCGGAAGAAATCATCAAATTCGTCGAGGATAACTTTGAAGGAAAACTGTTTGCTATTTGCGGCGCATCCCTGGGAGGCACGATTACCGCCCATATCCTTTCAGAAAACCGGCTCAAAGTTGCCAAAGCCATTATTGATGCCGGGCCGGTTGTGGATTTTGGCGTATTCTTTGTGAATTTTGCGGTCTATACCCGACGATTTCAAAACTGGTTGTTGCGTAAGGGCAATAAAACCCTTATGAACGCCTTGCGCAACTCTTTCTTCCCCAAAGAAGCCGCCGAAGATGCCATAAAAATCGCTTCCCGCATGTCTGTCGAGACGTGTAAAAATGTGCAGCATTCTGCGTTCAGGTACACGTTGCCGCAATCAATCCAGGAGACGACAACCGAAATAGCCTATTGGTATGGCTCAAAGGAGGGTTTCCTGATGCAAAAATCAGCAGACCGCTTTCGGCAACTGTTGCCGTCTGTGCAAGTACAAGTTTTCCAGAATTATGAACATGGGGAACTGTGCATTGGCAACCCGGATATTTTTGTTTCCAACGCATTGGCGTTTTTTGAAGGGTTGTCGGATACGGAATTGCTCCCAGGGAAGTACTAAGAAGGTTGCGTTTCATTTGAGTCGAATGAAGCGTACCGCGATAAGGAATAATATGGAACTACAAATCGAAAATGTGAGCAAGCAATACCGTAAAGATTTCTGGGGACTGCGAGATTTCAGCCTGCGGCTGGGGCCGGGCGTTCTCGGATTGCTCGGGCCAAACGGGGCCGGCAAATCTACCCTGATGCGCATCATCGCCACCATTACCAAACCCAGCAGCGGCAAGATTACTTGGAACGGCACAGACATCAGCGCGCAGCCCGATGATTTGCGCCGTGTGTTGGGCTATCTGCCCCAGGATTTTGGCGTTTACCCCAACCTGAACGCAATCGAATTCCTGACCTACCTGGCAGCGGTCAAAGGATTGGATGCAAAGCAGGCCCGGCGGCGCATCGACGAACTCATCCAACTTGTCAACCTGACGGAGGCCGCCTACCGCCCGATTGGTGGATTTTCCGGCGGGATGCGCCAGCGGGTGGGGATTGCCCAGGCTCTGCTCAACGACCCACACCTGTTGATTGTGGACGAACCGACGGTCGGCCTCGACCCGGAGGAGCGCGTCCGTTTTCGTAACCTTATCTCCGACCTGGCCGGGGAGCGGCTGGTAATGCTCTCGACGCATATCGTCTCCGATGTCGAAGCCACTGCCACCAGCATTGCCCTCATCAACAAAGGCCGGCTGCTGCGACATGCCCTGCCGGAAGAATTGTTGCAGGCCGTTGAAGGCAAGGTTTGGGGTTGGGTGGTTTCAAGCGACGAACTGACAAATATCAAAACCGGTTACCTGGTTTCCAACACAATCCGACGCGCCGATGGCGTCCTGGCGCGAATTGTCAGCGATACCGCCCCGGACGCCTCCGCCACCCCACTGGCAGCCACGCTGGAGGACGCTTACCTGTACTTTGTTTCCAACCATCGGCAGGAGCAGGCCGCATGAACGTCATCCTGCAACTAGCCCTGGCAGATTTCCGGGAGCGGGTGCGCCGCTTTGGTTTCCTGGTCATTGTTGCCCTGGCCGTTTTCCTGGCTTACCAGGTCATCAGCGGCTTTTTTGAACTGCGCCTGGGAAGTTATCGCGGCCTGCTCAACGCAGCCTGGATAGGCACGTTGATGTCCCTGACCATCTCATTTTTCCTTTCGCTGGTCGGTTTTTATATCGTGCGCGGCAACGTGCAACAAGACCGGCAGACCGGGGTGGGGCAAATCCTGGCTGCCACGCCGCTTTCCAAAATGGCTTATGTATTGGGCAAATTCGTGTCCAATGCGGCGGTTTTATTGCTGGTTATCGCCATTCTGGCCCTGGCCGCGCTGGCAATGCTCTTGATTCACGGCGAAGACAAGACCTTCGACTTGCTCCAGTTGTGGATGCCCTTCCTGGTTTTCAGCCTGCCTGTTGCCCTGGTAACAGCGGCGCTGGGCGTTTTCTTCGAGTGTGCGCCGGGACTGCGTGGTTCAGCGGGCAACGTGGTTTACTTTTTCCTGTGGTTTTTCCTGATTACGCCCATCAGCGGTGACTTGCTGGCTTTCCAGGCGATTGAACAGGGCATGACTGCCGCGCTCCAGGCCCAGGGCGCCGACTACGGCGGCGGGATTGTCCTCGGCGCTGGCGGCGCAGCCGGATTGCAAACCTTCCTGTGGACGGGCTTCGATTGGCTGCCGGTCGCCGCTTCGCGTCTGGTGTACCTGGTTGCTGCCATACTGCTGATTGCACTCTCCGCCTTGCTTTTTGAGCGATTCGACGCAGGTGCAGCCCGCAA
>JAWOIR010000278.1:0-4396 GCA_046484545.1 Anaerolineales bacterium | reverse complement strand
ATGATGGCCGCGCCCAGGTAAACCAGCACGACATTACGCAGGACGCCCAGGTTTTGGGCCAGGATGCCGTCGTCGATGGCGACTTTGACCAGGTAGGGGCCAATTACGGAGGAGACTGTCGCGGCCAGCATGAGGAAGGTCGAGAACAGCATTTTCCATTTGTAGGGTGCAATAAACCCGAACAATCGGCGAGCGACTTGCGGGTCGAGGGCTTTGTCGTACAGTTCCTCGGATTGGGTAACGTAGGTGGGTGGGGTGATGGTAGTCATAGGAGGGTGTCAGGTGTAAAGTTTCAGGTGTCAGGGTAGGTGGGTGGGTGGTTACGCGGTTATCCAGTTATGCGGTTATCCAGTGATGCGGTTGTGCGATTGTTTTCAGGTGAAATGAACCGGAAAACCGGCAAACCGGATAACTGGATAACATTTTTAACTAAAGTCCTTCGTGTGTCTCATTTCCGGCTTTTCATTCGCCACGATTTCTTCTTCTTCGGCGAATTTGTTTTCTATCAATTGCAAATCGTGGATTTCTTTGTACAGGCCGTCTTTGGCGAGCAGTTGGGCGTGGGTGCCGGTCTGGACGATGCGGCCTTTGTCCATGACTACAATCAGGTCAGCGCGGCGGACAGTGCTCAGGCGGTGGGCGATAACGAAGGTGGTGCGGCCCTCCATCAGTTTGTCGAGGGCCTGCTGGATGAGCTGCTCGGTCTGGGTGTCGACGCTGGAGAGCGAGTCGTCCAGAATCAGGATGCGCGGGTTCATCAGCAGGGCGCGGGCGATGGCGACGCGCTGGCGCTGTCCGCCGGAGAGGGTCACGCCGCGTTCGCCGACGATGGTTTCATAGCCCTGCGGCATTTCGCGGATGAAGGCGTCGGCCTGGGCGGCGCGGGCGGCGGCGATGATGTCTTCTTCGCTGGCGTCGGGGCGTCCGTAGGCGATGTTCTCGCGGATGCTGTCGGAAAATAGCAGCGAGGTTTGCAGCACGAGTCCGATTTGGCTGCGCAGGCCGACCAGGTCGTAGTCGAGCACGTCCACGCCGTCGACCAGGACCGCGCCTTTGGTCACATCGTAAAAGCGCGGGATAAGATTGACCAGCGAGGACTTGCCGGAGCCGGTGGTGCCAATCAGGGCAACCAATTGATTGGGTTTGACGTGCAGGTTGATGTCCGTTAAAGAGGCCTTTTTCTCATCCAGATATTTGAGCGCGACATCGCGGAACTCGACCTCGCCGCGCAGGGTGGACGGTTTGACGGCTTCGGCGGGCGATTCAATTTCCGGGTCGGTATCCAGCACTTCGAGGACGCGCTTGGCCCCGGCGGAGGCTTCCCCGGCGGCGTTGACCAGCCAGGTCAGTTGCTGGGCGGGCGCGGCCAACATCAGCACGTAGGCGTTGAAGGCCACCAGTTCGCCGATGCTCAACGTGCCGTTTATGACCATGTTGCCGCCAAACCACAGGATGAGAATGGTGCAGGATGTGACCAGGAAGTCGGTGGTCGGCATGACTTTGGCCCAGGTGCCGATGACTTTCAGGCGGGCCTGGAAGTAGCCGCGGTTGGTCTCGTCGAAGCGTTCGATTTCGTGATTTTCACGTGCAAAGGCGCGCACGACCTGCACCCCGCTGACGTTTTCCTGCAAAAGCGCCGAGAGTTCGCCCAGCATGTAGTCTACGTGGAAGAACAGGGCGGTGATGCGCCTGCCAAAGTCGAACGTGATAAAGACCATCGGGATAATCGGCAGGATGGCAATCAGGGTCAGTTGCCAGTTGACGCTGAACATAATCGCCAGCGCGCCGATGAGCAGGAAGACCATCTGGATGATTTCGACAATGGAGCTGCCGATGAAGTTTTGCACGGCGCGGGTATCTTCGATGCAGCGCGAAATCAGTTGCCCGGTTTTGGCGTGGTCGTGGTAGGAAAAGGACATGTGCTGGATGTGGTCGTAGAGTTTGTTGCGGATGTCATAGCCGATGTGTCCGCCAATCCACTCCGAGACAAAGCGCTGGATGCCGACCAGGGCGGCGGCCAGCAGGCCGAGGGCCAGCAGGAGCAGGGCCGAGCGGATGATGACGTCCAGGTCGACCGGAATGATACCGTCGTCAATCACCTGGCGGATGACGCGCGGCACGTACAGGCTGACGGCGGTCAGGCCGACCAGGTTGAGCAGGGCCAGGGCCAGGTGAGGCAGGTAGGGTTTGAGAATGAATTTCAGGCGTAGGAGGGACATGGGATTTTAGAATGGAGAATAGAGAATAGAGTATGGAGAATAGTTAATGGTGGATGGGGATAGGTGGCTTTTCGATTAACCATCCCCTATGAACCATTAACCGTCATCCATTAACCGTCATCCATCCCCAAGCGTCTTATTGAGCAGGTCGAGGGATTGGATGAGTTGGTTGCGCTCGGCAGGGGTGAGCGGGGCGAGTTTGGCTTCCAGCCAGTCGTTGGCTTGGTCGAAAACGCCGTTCATGACGCGCGCGCCTTCTTTGGTCAGTGACAGGCGGATGCGGCGGCGGTCGCTGGGGTCGGTCAGGCGGCTGACCAGTTCGCGATTGACCAGGCCGTCGACGGCTTTGCTGACTGCCGGGCGGCTGGTGCGGGCGTCGTCGGCGATGGCGCTGACCGAGTCGAATCCGCGCCGGATGCGGCGCAGTACCTGGAATTGTTCGACGGTCAGGCTGAATTGTTCGGCTGCCGCGCCGCGAATCTGAGCGCGAGCCTGGAACCAGGCCGGGGGAATGACTTCCCAGAATTTATCGAGCAGGGGGTTGGACATGGTTAATGGGTGGAATAGTTAATGTTTGCAACTATTTTACAGGTTAACTGTAAAATGTCAAGTTAATGGACTGAAGGGGGCTATTTCAAATATGAAAGCAAAGGACATTCCCCGAAGTAGAAAAAATCACCCCACCCCCGGCCCCGCCCCTCAAGGGGCGGGGAGACGAGCGCGAAATTGGCTGTTTGGGCGGCTTTTAGCCGCCCAAACAGCCAATTTCGCGGATTCCCCCTTCCCAGCGGGGAGGGGGGCAGGGGGATGGGAGAAAGTTCCTGTTAAGGATAATATTTATTATAATTATCTATAATATTGACAAATTCTCGCCGCGACAGTATACTTTCGGTATGATTGACTCAATGGGTAACGGATGAAAGACATCAAAATGAAGAGTACGCGGGATAAAATTTTACAAACCCTGCTGCGCGCGCCGCGCTCGACCATCAATCATCTGGCGCAGGCGGTCGGGATTAATCCGATTTCGGTGCGCCATCACCTGACCAATTTGCAGATGGAAGGCCTGGTGGATGCGGCCGAGGAACGGCACGGGGTCGGGCGTCCGCGCCTGGTCTATAGCCTGACCGAGGACGGCCTGGAGCGTTTCCCGACCCGCTACCTGCGCCTGACGACCCGTTTGCTGACCCAAATGAAAGAGACCCTGCCAGGCGCGGTGGTCGGTGAGTTGTTCAAGGAAGTGGCGACCGGGCTGGCCGACCAGCACGAGGCGCAGTTAAAAGGCCTGAGCGTGGAAGAACGCCTGGACACGGTCAAGCACCTGCTGGCGGACGAGGGTTTCGTTGTCGAGTGGGAGAAGAAGGATGATGAGTATCACATCCACGAGATTACCTGTCCGTATTTGCAGGTGGGACAAACCCACCCCGAAGTATGCGCGGTGGATGAGACCCTGATTTCGCGCATGTTGGCGGTGCCGGCCAATAAAATTCAATGTATTTTGAGCGGTGCGACGCATTGCACGTATGTGGTCAAGGCTGAGCCTGCCAAGATTTAATGAGGAAAAGAAAATGAGCGAAGAAGAAGAAAAACTGAACAGCGTCCATTGGACATTGGAAGACACCCACCCGGATTTGGTCGAGCAGGCGCGCGCCAAACTGCGCGAGGTGATTGACCCCGAAATCGGCCTGGACATCATCGCCCTGGGCATGGTGCGCGATATCGTCATTGAGGATACCAACACCGCGCGCCTGACCATGATTCTGACCACGCCGTTCTGCCCCTACGGCCCGGCCATGGTCGAGATGACTCGCGCTAAAGGCCAGGAAGGCCTGAACATGCCCGTCACGGTTGAGATGGGCATGGAGGTCTGGGACTTCGCGATGATGGAAGACCCCTCGGCGATGGATTGGGGTTTGTACAACTAAACCCGACTGCGAAAGCCAAAAGTGCCTTGCAATTGCAGGGCACTTTTTGATTCGGAATTTATGCTAAACTTAATTCACACTTGACACCATTGAATACTGGGAAATACCCATGAAAACAGTCGTTCCCGCCTACCTCGACTTACTCGATTCGCAGCGCGAAGCCGCTTTTGCCGCCATCGATGGTTTGAGCGAGTCCCAAATCTGGCAGCGCCCGGCCCCCGACGAGTGGAGCATCGGCGAAATCATCGACCA
>JAWOIR010000379.1:0-5731 GCA_046484545.1 Anaerolineales bacterium | reverse complement strand
GGGACACCGGGGGCAATCGGGTTTGCGCGCCTGGCAAATTTCGCGCCCCAGGCGAATGATGTTCAGGTGGGCGGCGTAATAGGTTTCGGGCGGAAAAAGCGACTCAAGATGCGGATGGGCCAGCTCGACGCTCATCTTTTCAGGACGCAGGCCGATTCGTCCACTGACGCGGTAGACGTGGGTATCGACCGGAAAGGCCGGTTTGCCGAGCGAAAAGCACAACACGATGGCCGCCGTCTTCGGCCCGACGCCGTTGAATTTGGTCAGCCAGGCGCGGGCTTCTTCCACATCCCAATCCGCTAAAAAGGACAAATCCAAACTTCCGCGCTCGGCGGTGATTTCGCGCAGCACCTGCTGGATGCGCGGCCCCTTCTGGTTGGCCAGCCCGGCCACGCGGACAGCCTCGATGACCGCTTCAGTGAGGGCGTCACGCACTTCTTCCCAGGTCGGGAATTGGGCGCGCAGCGAGTCGAAGGCCTTATCGCGGTTAACGTCGTTGGTATTTTGGGATAGAATGGTCGAGACCAGTTCATCTATCGCGGGCAGGGGATTACGCCAGATGGGTTCGCCATAAAATTCGAGCAAAGTTTGATGAATGGCGATGGCTTTTTTTTGTAGCATAGGCAACTCCAATCGGTGATAAAATCCTGCTCTCGTTACGCGGAATTCATTCGGGTTCTCTGATATTTGTCGTGAAGAAGTCCGTATTTTGGGGTATGAGCGCGCTCGTACCCACTGACTGTCTGATTGGTGTGGTGCGCCACACGCCACCTGTCGAGGAGAGCCGGAAATTTGATGTTCATGCGTGCGATGCACGCATGAACATCAAATTTCCGGGTTTTTCTCGTGGGAATTCCCAAAGAGCCAAAATTTACAAAAAGGAAAAAGAGTATGCGTTGGTTATTGCGCTCAAAAATCCATAACGCAACCGTTACGGAAGCCGATTTATCATATATTGGCAGTATCACCATTGACCAGGAATTGGTTGAAAAAACCGGCATGTGGGCCGGGGAAAAGGTCCTGGTGGTCAGCAATACCAGCGGGGCGAGGCTGGAAACGTATGTGATTCTTGGAGAACGAAATTCAGGAATTATCTGTATGAATGGGGCCTGCTCCCATTTAATCAAAAAAGGGGAAGAAATTATCATTATGGGGTTTGAGTTATCTGATAAACCCATCCAGCCGCAGGCCATCCTGGTGGATGCTCAAAACCGTTTTGTGCGTTACTTGTAAAAATCCAATCTCAGGCCAAGAATTACGCAGTTAATTCAAATCAAGCACAAAAGCCGGACGGCTTTGGCCGATGTTTATTTTGCGATAATTGTAGAGTTGTGTTTGCGGCCCAAAAGCGGCCAGTTCTTCCAGTTCGTCAGGCGAGAGCGCGCCCAGGGTTTGCAGAATAGCCAGGGCGACGCCGTGCCGGGCGCGACCTGAGGGGTCGCCGTCGCTGATTTTAATGGCGATACCGATTGCGGGTGAGTCCGCGCCGAGCGCGCCGGGGAGCAGGCCAACGCCCTGGTAGCCCTCCGCGCCTGTTTTGGTGAATATCCGCCCTCTGGTAGTCTGCATCAAGAGGGTATCGAAGCGGCCCGGCCCGGCGACCATATCCGGGCGGGTCATCATGGCGCGGGTGATGGTCTCGCAGGCTTGCGCGCGTTGGGGGCTGAGCGAGCGCGGGGCGCCCAGGCGGGCAAACCCAAAGGCGGCATTGTAGATGGGCAGGGCGAAGTTGGGCGCGGAACAACCATCGACGCCGATTTCGATTTTTTGAACGGGGATATCGCACATTTCAGCCAGGCTGGAAAGGATGGCCTGCTGGACGGGATGCTCCAGGTCGAGATAATTTTCGGTCGGCGCGCCGAGCATTTTTGCATAGGCCAACATACCGGTGTGCTTGCCGGAGCAGTTGTGACGGTAGGGGGTGGGCGCTTCGCCGCGTATTTTCATGGCATCGGCGCTGGCTTCGTGGAACGGGTAGTGCATGCCGCACATCAGGTCGTCGACGGTGACACCGATTTTGGCCTGGATTGCCTGGATTGTGGCAACATGCTCGTCGGTGCCGGAGTGCGAGGCGCACATGATGGCGATTTCGTGGGTTTCAAAGTTGTATTTTTCATGTCCGCCATGCTCGATGAAGGGCAGGGCCTGGAAGGGCTTGGCAGTGGAGCGCAGGAAGGCCACTTTGTACGGGTCGCCCAGGCGGGCGAGCAGGCGGCCCTGGGCATCGACAACAGCGGCGGCCCCAAAATGAATCGATTCGACAATTTGACCGCGGGTCACTTCAAAAACCGGCTGATAGCCAGAAGTCATTTTATTCCTCTTCGCTGGCAGGGTTACTGGAAGGCTGGAATCGGCGCAGGTAATACTGGCGCAGACCGTAGCGCAATCGCTGGGTGTATTGCTTGAGCCGCTCTGCTGGAGGCGAAAGGCGGTTAATCAGGCCGGGTATCATCGCTTCGAGTTCATCCACACCGCGCGGGGCTTTGCCAATCGATTCCACCTTTTCATGAATACCTCTGATAAAGGCCAACTGGCTTTCGATATCTTTCAGCCCAACCAGTCCACCGCGGCTGCTGACTATCAGGGTGTTGCGGTATTCGGCGGTGAGTAGTTTTTCCAGCGATTCAATCCATTCGGGCAGGCTGGCATGAGCCAGGAAGGGGGGCTGCGCTTTCAGCGCCAGGTCGCCGATAAAGAGGACATCCGGTTCAGGGATGCGCACCCACAGCGCCCCGGAGGTGGGGCCGGGATGATGTTCGAGCAGGATGGGCATCACACCCCAATGAATCTCCATCTGGTCGGTAAAGGTGATTTCCGGCGGCGCCCAGCGCACGGTTCCCAGGCCAACTACGGCCTCCCAGTCTGCGCCAGTTTCTTCGGGCTGCGATTTGAAGGTGTTAGGACGGTTGCGAAATGCCTGGGCTGTGTTTTCATGGGCAATCACGGTACAGTCCATGCCGCGTACGCCCAGGGTGCGGTCAGGATGTGAATCGAGATTAACCAGAAAACGCTCCACGCCGCTGTTCAGGCTGAGCAGGGTTGCCCGCCATGAGCGTCCGTCTTCGGGCGAAGGCGGGGCGTCTATTTGTATCAGGCCGTGTCCGAGGCTGATAGCGCCCAACACCACGCCTGCATATTGGTCTTCGATATAGACCTGGTCTGCGATAACTTGCATAAAAGGGTACTCCTTAATATAGTTTCACTGGTTGGTTGGCAGGGTGAAGATGAATATCGACCCCTGCTTGGGAGCCGCTTCAATCCAGATTTTCCCGCCATGACCTTGCACGGCCAGGCGGCAAAAAGCCAGCCCGACGCCCAACCCGCCGGGGCCGTCTTTTCTTTTAATCCGCATAAATTTATCAAAAATACGCTCACGGTCTGTTTCGTGAACGCCCGGGCCGTTGTCCTGGACAGAAATATGCACCCACTTCGGGCTGGACTGGGCGGTGATTTGAATCGCACTTTCTGCTGGCGAGTATTTCACGGCGTTATCCACAAGATTAATCAGCACGCGCCGAATCATGTCCACGTCAATCTGAATGTCGGCCAGATTTTCAGGAACCTCGACAATGATTTGCTGGTTGCGCGCCTCGGCAGCCGGTTTGACGGCTTCCAGCGCTTCGGTTATCAGTTCAGCCAGTTTGGCAGGCTGCTTTTCGCCCACTGGCTGGTTTTGTTCGAGACGATTGATATCGAGCAATGATGAAATCAGGCGTTGGATGCGGTCTATCGAATGGCGGGCAATCCGCAAAATCGATTCGCCGTTTTCGCGTTCTTCAGCAGGAATCAGGCCGTCGAGCATTTCGACACTCGAAAGGATGTTGGCCAGCGGCGAACGCAAGTCGTGGTAAATCATGGCTGCCAGGTCTTCGCGCAGGATATCCAGGTCTTTGCGCGCGGTAATATCGCGGAAAATCCACTGGATGGAGTCGACCTGGTCGAAGAACACTTTGCGGGCGTACACTTCCACCGGGAACTTCTCGCCCACTTTGTTGTAAAAGATTGATTCATACACCACCGCAGATGCGCCGACATGCTCGAAGCGCCGCCCCAACTTCTTGAAGTCGATGTCGTGCATTTGCTCTATCAGGAATTGGTTGAGTTCATCCGGCCTGTAGCCCGAAAGGACTGCCGCCTGGGCGTTGGCCTCCTGGATGGCCCCATGCAGGTCACTGATGATAATCGGGTCGATGCTGTCCTCGAACAGGTCGAGATAGCGGCGGCGGGCTGAATCGAGCCGCTCGTACAGTTGCGCATTTTGCAAAACGGTACCGCCCAAACTCCCCAGGCCGGTCAGCACCAGCAGGGCATCGCTATCGAAATTTTTGCTGACCGGGTTAAAAGCCTGCAAAACCCCGATGACCTTGCCCTGGGCATGGATGGGCGCGCAGCCCATTGTCCACGCGTGGCCTTCCAGGCTCTCCGAATCGTACAGCGCCGACGAAGCGCTAATCGAGGGGATAATCATCCCACGCCCATCGCGCACAACTTTGCCGGCCACCCCATCCATAATCGGAAGGCTCTTGCCTTTGATGAACCGCGCCCCATCGCCAAGTGCGGCATGGAAAATTATCCTGTCAGTAGAATTATCAATCAACCCCAGGGCAACCGTCTCGACTTGTAACGCCTGGCGGGTATGCTGGAGGATGCGCTCGAAAGCCTCCTCCACCCGCAGCGAGACGTTCATACTGACCGCGCCTTCGGCCAGGGCCGTCATCACCCGCGCCTGGCGCTGACTCTCAGAGAACAGGCGCGCATTCATCACACTGACGCCCGCCTGGTCGGCGATGGCCTGCATCAGAATCAGGTTTTCAGCGGTGTATGTGTCGGGAACAGGGTGAACCAACGTCAGCACCCCGACCAGTTTCTCACGCGCCAGCAGCGGCACACAAATGGCCGATTTGGCCCCGGAACGCTCGGCGGAGTCGTCCTCGCGGCGCAGCCAGCGTTCGTCTTTGCTGGTGTCAGGTATCAGCGCGCCTTCGCGCTGGCGTACCACCCAGCCTGCCAGTCCACGCTCGACCGTCTCCCTGAGTTGGATGGTCGTATTTTCGCGCACCTGGTTGCCGTACACAATTGCCGAATCAACCGCGCGGCCATGGTCGTCTATCACCACCACGCTGCCCCGCTCGCCGCCGACATTATCGATGGCGGCAAACAAGACACGCTGCAGCATGGTCTTCAAATCAATCGCGGTGGCAAACTCGCGGCTGACTTTGTACAACAATTCAAGTGTAGCGCGTTCATCTACAACCATAATTCCTCGGTTATTCAACTGGCAAGTGTGCGTTTCGCAACGAGTATAGCACAATTGGCTTTTTTCCTCACCGTTCAGGAGCGCTCTCGGTTAAAATACTTCAATCCTTTTTGCGCCTTTTATCGGGAGGGTTTCTTTAGGAATTCCTGTGATAACCCCCTGACTGTCTTATCGGCAGGTGGCATGTGCCGCACCACACCAGTTAGACAGTCAGGGTGATAAACCCCCAAAATGCGGCCTTCTTCACGGAAAATATCAGAGACCCTCGGGAGATAGGATGACGCTCAACCTTAAGAAAATTCGCGGTCTGTGCTTTGATGTGGATGGAACCCTGAGCGATACCGACGATTTATACGTCCTGAAATTTGAACGCTTTTTTCGGCTCTCTCACTTCCTCCTGCCAGGACACGACACCCATCATGCCGCCCGCCGTTTCGTAATGTGGGCCGAAGCCCCCGGCAATCTCCTGCTTGG
>JAWOIR010000209.1:0-3070 GCA_046484545.1 Anaerolineales bacterium | reverse complement strand
CATGACCACGGCATAGGGCCGGCCTTGAATGCGGATGGACAGGGGTTCCTCCCGGATCAGTTCCAGCCGTGTGGGGGATGGGCGCAAGAAGCCCAAGCGCTAATACGACGACCAGTAATAACCTGTAAAATGTGTTGGTACGCATAAGGTAATTATAATCGTTTGCGATGCACGCTTTTTCAGGCACTTTGGAAATTCCCGTGATAAGTTCCCGTATTTTGGGGTGTGAGCTGCGCGCGCGTTTGCGGCGCGCTCACACCCCAAAATACGGCCCTCTTTAATTTCGCGGCTAAGGCAGCGCAGGATTAAATTCGGGGGTGGGCTTTGTTTCTCTGCGCCGGGAATTCAGCTTGAGCAACCGCATCCCGTTCAGGATTACGATTAAGACCGATGCTTCGTGGATCAACATGCCGCTAGCCATGTGAACCTGGCGGAAGAGAACACCCAGCAGCAAGAGTGTAACTGTCACGAGCGCGATTACCACATTCTGGTGGATGTTATTCAGTGTGGCTTTGGATAGCCGGATTGCTTCAGGCAGCTTCAGCAGGTCATCAGACATCAATGCAATGTCGGCAGTTTCAATGGCGATATCAGTTCCCGCGGCACCCATGGCAATCCCAACGTCTGCGGCGGCCAGGGCCGGGGCATCGTTGATGCCATCGCCAACCATGGCAACCACGTAGCCTTCTTTTTGCAGTTCCCTGATGATGGCCAGCTTATCTTCTGGCAACAACCCAGCGCGCACCTCCTCGATGCCAGCCTGACGAGCAATGCTCATGGCCGTAATACGGTCGTCCCCGGTCAGCATGACAATCCGTTTCAGCCCGGCTTCCTTCAAGTGCCGGATCATCGCCGGGGCCGTCTCACGCAGCGGGTCAGCAATCCCAAAGACAGCGATGACTTTCCCGTCCAGCGCCACCAGCACAGCCGTCTCGCCCTCAGACTTCAAAGCGGTCAATGCCGTTTTGGGTTCATCTGTGACCGGGATTTCCAACTCGCGCATCAGCTCAAGCGTTCCCACGGCAATAATATGCCCGTCATAATGCGCCCAGACACCGCGTCCCGTGCGGGCTTCGAAGCGTTCAGCCGAGGGAACTTTCCCCAGCACTTCAGCCTCCAGCAAGATGGAACGCGCCAGGGGATGCTCGGAACCGGCTTCCACAATCGCTGCCCAGTACAGGGCGGAGGCTTGGGCCGCATTCCACTTTTTGTTCGCGGAGAACAGGTCAGGGCTTGGGATAACGTCGAAGGGGATGATGTTGGTCAAACGTGGTTTGCCCTGGGTCAACGTGCCGGTCTTATCCAGCGCCAATGCTGAAATTTTTCCGGCGTTCTCCAGATATTCACCGCCCTTAATCAGGATGCCGCTTTTGGCGGCTCGCCCGATTCCAGCCACGACTGAGACGGGGGTGGAGATGACCAACGCGCCGGGGCAACCGATTACCAGCAGGGTCAGCGCCAGTTCGATGTCGCGGGTAATCACGTAGGCCACAAGGCTCAGGCCAATGATAAAGGGCGTATACCAGCGGGCAAAACGCTCGATGAACTTTTGAGTGGGAGCCTTTTCGTCCTGGGCTTCTTCCACGCGGCGGATGATGCGCGCCAGGGTGGTATCAGCGCCAATTCCGGTGGCATGGACTTTAAGCAGGCCATTCTGGTTAACGGTCCCGGCAAAAACCTTTGAGCCAAGCACCTTCTCTTCGGGCATGGGTTCGCCGGTAATGGCGCTTTCATCCACGACAGAACGCCCGTCAATCACATCCCCATCCACAGGGATTTTTGTGCCCGGTTTGACCAGCACAACCTCGTCCGTCTCGACCTCGTGCGGCAGCACTTCCACCTGCCTGCCGTCACGCACAACGATGGCGGTGGAGGGGGTCAGGTCGAGCAGGCCGCTCAAAATTTTGCGGGTTTGGCCGAGCGTGCGGGCTTCCAGGTAGGCGCCGAAAACAAACAGGAATGTCACTGCTGCAGCTTCCCAGTATTCGCCAATCAGCAGCGCACCAAACGCAGCAATCGTCACCAGGAGTTCGATGCTGACATAACGATTGCGCAGGCTGATAATGGCGCGTACCGCAATGTCCCAGCCAGCGATGGCAGCCGCGGCAATCATGGACACTCTGAAAACCGCTGTCCAGCCAAAGAAATACTCACTGCCAAAAGCAATGGCAATCAGGCCGCCGCTTATCATCGTCAAGATTTTGCGGCGCTGCTGTAAATTAGAGAATAAAGCCTTGATTTGTTCCATCGTTCACCTCGTTTCGAAAAAGCCCAACAAACAGAGAGCGAAGACTGGTTTCACAGCCATTCTGTGCTCTCTGTTCTGGCAAGAGAGGCGGCTTAGTAAGCTGCTTCACGCGATTCGTAACCGACTGACTTGACCGTCTTTACCAAATCCCCGGCGGTGACCACCTGCGGGTCGTGCTGGACCTCGATCTTGCCCGTGTTGAAATACACTTTCGCTTCTGCAACGCCCTTGACTGCCTTGAGGGCCGTCTCGATTTTGGTGACGCACGAGGGGCATGAGAGTTCCTGGCTGCGTAAGAGTGTCTTTTTCATGGTTAGTCTCCTTTTTTGACTCGGTTTGAATTTGTATGCTCACTATACCGGTTTGGAAGGTTTCATTCCATGATATGCATCAGTTAACTGCACATTAAATAGAAAACGCGGATTTTCATCCGCGCTCGAGGTTTCAAAAAAGAAAATCTGATTATATTTCCAGGCCGGCAATCTGTTCCAGCACAACCTGGTCGCTGATTGCCACCCATTGTCTGCCTGTTCGGATTAAGCCATCCTTTTGGAACTGGCTCATCACCCGGCTGGCCGTCTCAGGGGTTGTGCCGGTCATGGCTGCGATGTCCTCACGCGCCGGGGCACCTGGATTAACAGACCCTCAGCCTCCGGCTGGCCGAATTTCTTTCCGAGAACAAGGAGCAGGTTGGCAATCCGCCCTTCGACTGGCAAGGCGCTCAACTGCTGAACCTGTTCCTGCGCAGCTCGTAAGCGAACAGCCGTAATATCCAGAACCTTCAACACCACTGGCGGATTTTGTTCCAGAATTTGACGGAAG
>JAWOIR010000146.1:0-2932 GCA_046484545.1 Anaerolineales bacterium | reverse complement strand
TGCCACGCTGATATTCGCCTTCCTCATGTGGTTGCTGGCACAGGTCACGCCCGGCTTCGACCTGCCCGCGCCACTGCGGCCGTGGCGCAGGCAGCCAGCGCGGTGACCCGCAGTGCCGCGGTCAAAGCCGGGATTCCACTCTGCCCCCCGGAGGGCGACGCCGGGACGGGCATGGTCGCCACCAACAGCGTCGCGGCCCGCACCGGCAACGTCTCAGCAGGAACATCCGTCTTTGCCATGATTGTGCTCGAAAAATCCCTCTCTAAACTCTATCCTGAAATCGATATGGTCACCACCCCCACCGGCAAACCGGTTGCCATGGTACACAGCAACAACTGCACCTCCGACCTGAACGCCTGGGTGGGCCTGTTTCACGAATTTACACAGGCGATTGGCGTGGCGTTGGGAGAATCCAAACTGTACGAAATGCTCTACCGGCAAGCGCTCAAAGCCGAGGCCGACGCTGGCGGATTGCTGGCCTACAACTACGTCTCCGGTGAGCACATCACCCACCTCGAAGAAGGCCGCCCGCTCTTTGTCCGCACCCCTGAAAGCCGTTTCACGCTGGCAAACTTCATGCGCGCGCATTTGTTCTCGTCGGTCGGCGCGTTGAAAATCGGCATGGACATTCTCTTCGAGCAGGAAAAAGTGCAACTCGACCAGTTGCTGGGTCACGGCGGATTCTTCAAGACCCCTGAAGTCGGGCAAAAAATTATGGCGGCGGCGATGAACGTACCCGTATCAGTCATCTCCACCGCGGGCGAAGGTGGCGCCTGGGGCATGGCCTTGCTGGCTGCGTATATGCTGCATAAATCATCCGACGAACCGCTCGAAGTCTATCTCACCGATAAAGTTTTTGCCGCCGAAAACGCCCTGACCATTGCCCCCGACCCGACCGACGTTGCCGGTTTTGGGACCTTTATGGAGCGCTACAAAACGGGATTGGACATCGAACGCGCGGCAGTCGATGGTCTGCGGTAATCAAAAAGGAGAAATGCAGATGAAAACACAACGATTGGGAAAATCAGATTTGGAGGTTTCACGCATTGGTTATGGCGCGATGTATATTGGCGGCTCGTGGGATGACGCGCCCCTGACCGATTCCGCTCGCGAACAGGCCGCCCGAATCTTGCACACCGCTTTTGAGGCAGGCATCAACTTCTTCGACCACGCAGATATTTACTGCAAAGGGAAATCTGAAGAAGCCTTTGCCCAGGTGTGGAAAAATTCGCCCAACCTGCGCCAGAAGATTTACTTGCAATCCAAATGCGGGATTCGCTTGGGGCCGCCCCATCGCTTCGATTTTTCTTATGAACATATCAATGCCTCGGTGGAAGGAATTTTGAAGCGGCTTGAAACTGACTATCTCGATGTGCTGCTTCTCCATCGTCCCGACCCTCTGGTTGAGCCGGAGGAGGTGGCGCGCGCGTTTGATGAATTGCATCGCGCTGGCAAGGTACGCTGGTTTGGCGTCAGCAATCAGACTGCCGCCCAAATGGAACTACTGCAAAGCTATCTCACCCAGCCCATTGTCACAAACCAGGTGCAGTTTAGCCTGATTCACACACATTTACTTGACGAGGGCATCGTCTTTAATCAGGACAACCCGCGCATTACGCGCAATGCAGGCGCCATTGAATATTGCCGCTTGCACAACATCACCCTGCAGGCCTGGGGGCCGCTTGGACAGGGCCGGATTAAGAGCAATCCCGACCCGAAGGAGAGCGCGCATGTTCACAAAACAATTGCGTTGCTTGAAGAACTGGCAGCCCAAAAAGGGGTTCGGCCAGAAACGATTTTGATTGCCTGGATATTAAGGCACCCGGCCCTCATTCAGCCTTTGCCTGGCACAACCAATCCTGAACGTTTGCTTGCCTGCTGCGAAGCCGAAAATCTTCATCTTTCGCGTGAAGAATGGTATAGCCTGTTCCTGACCGGACGCGGCGAACCCCTGCCATAAAAAGGAGATTGTAAAAAGCCATGCTTGAGACACTGAAAGAAAAACTGGCACTGTTGCATCTTGAACTCCCCAAAAACGACCTTGTTCGCTGGACGGGTGGGAATGTTTCAGCCCGCGACCCGGAGACGGGACTGGTGGTTATCAAGGCCAGCGGCATCCGTTATGAGGAGATGCGAGCCGAGCACATGGTTGTGGTGGATATGGATGGAAAAGTCGTGGAAGGCGATTACAAGCCCTCCTCCGATGTATTCAGCCACCTTTATATTTACAGGCATCGCCGCGATGTGGGCGGCATCGTCCACACCCATTCGCGTTATGCTTCGGCTTTTGCCGCGGTTGGTAAGCCAATTCCCTGCGTGTTGACTGCGATTGCCGACGAGTTCGGCGGCCCGATTCCCTGTGGCGGCTTTGCCCTGATTGGCGATGAAGCCATTGGCAGGGTCGTGGTCGAGAGCATTGGCAAATCCCCGGCGGTATTGCTCAAAAATCACGGCGTTTTTACCATTGGCAAGGATGCTACGGCCGCAGTCAAGGCGGCAGTGATGACCGAGGATGTGGCTGCCGCGGTTTGGATGGCGATGCAAATTGGCGTGCCGCAAGAAATCCCCCACGAAGATGTCGAAAAACTTTATGCCCGATATACAAAAGTGTACGGGCAGTGAATTAGCCTTCAATAAGGAGACATAATTATGATTGACTTAACCCAAAACGAAATCTGGTTTGTGACCGGCAGCCAACACCTGTACGGGCCCAAGACACTCGAACAAGTGGCCGCCAACTCACGTGAGATAGCGGCGGCGCTCGGTGCTTCTGCCAATGCATCGTTTATATTTTTGGGGGTAATGATCTTTCTTGGTATTTCGCTCATTTTATCAAATGTTTTGAGTTCGTTTATATATTAATATATTGTCTGTTTCACTTGTCTAATATCCTTCAGCCCTGCAATAAACTTCAGGGAGGTGATACGCTGAC
>JAWOIR010000130.1:0-2544 GCA_046484545.1 Anaerolineales bacterium | reverse complement strand
CCGAACACTGTGGCTACTGTGTGCGTGTTGAAGAAGAGTTCCTCAAACCGATGCTGCGCAGTGGCCTTGCAGGTAAGCGTCCAGCAGGGATTGTTCCTTGCCGATGCCGAGCAGGGTCATGCGGGCATGCGCCATGCGCGCCAGGTAGCCGCCCAGGCTGACAGCAGACTGGCTGCGCAGGGAGCCGTCGGTTGTCACCAAGAAATTCAGCCCCGGATGGGATAAGGCATGCAAACGCCGAATTCCGACCCACGCTTTTTGATTGACTGCCAGCGGGAAGGCGCTGGTTTGTTCAGGACGCCGGCTGGCGTCGATGATGATGTTGGGATTGCCAAACGGCACAACCGGCGCGATGGCGCGCACGCCTGGCATGGAGGGCAGTTCGAGGCGGACATGTTCGGTCGGGCCGTTGAATCCCAGGCTGGTGACTGTGCCTTCCCCCAGCGGTGTGCAGCCTAAATTATCTTTGTCTGCGGCCAGGGCCAGGTCTTCAGGCCGGAAGACCACCTGTACACGTCCATCCGGGCTAAACTTGGTGGTCTCATCGGTAAGGTTAAAGATGTGTGGCCCAATCTGGATTTGCTCCCCCTTGGTTTGGCCCAAAAGAATATTGGCGCTGCCGAGGAAGGAGGCCACAAACTCTGTCTGCGGACGCTGGTATAAATCCTGCGGGGTGCCGACTTCAATCAGCCGTCCGTAACTCATCACCCCAATCCGGTCTGCCAGGTCAAAAGCCTCCTCCTGGTCGTGCGTGACCAGAATCGCTGCCACCCCCAACTCGCGCTGGATGGCTTTCAACGAGCGGCGCAGTTCCACGCGGATTTTTGCATCCAGCGCGCCGAGGGGTTCATCGAGCAGAAGCACATCCGGCTCCAATGCCAGGGCGCGCGCCAGGGCAACGCGTTGCTGCTGTCCGCCGGAAAGTTGACGCGGCAACCTGTCTCCCAGTCCGACCAGGCCCACCAGTTCCAGGAGTTCATCCCGTTTTTGCTGGCGAACTTTCTTCTCAACTTTGCGCACCTGAAGCCCGAATTCGATATTTTCGGCGACGGTCATGTATTCAAAGAGGGCATAGTTTTGGAAGACAAATCCCGTGTTGCGTTTTTGGGGAGGCAGGTCTGAGACTTCGCGCCCATGCAGCAGGATGCGACCTGAATCGGATGGCACAAGCCCGGCGATGATGTTCAGGACGGTGGTTTTCCCGCTGCCGCTCGAGCCGAGCAGCACGAAAAATTCCCCATCTTTGACTTCCAGAGAGACATCATTGACAACAGTAAGCTGGCCGTAGCGTTTGGTTACGTTTTCGAGCAGGATTGACATATTCACCTCGTTATTGCGTATGCTCATACGATAACAGCCGGGCGTGACCGGCCCGGTGATAAGCGTGTGACAATCCTGTGACAGTTTTGCTTGTCTTTTTTCTATCCCTCGTTCAAGGGGCGGGGAGATTTCCGCGAAATGGCCTATTGAGGCGGCACGCGTGCCGCCTCAATAGGCCATTTCGCGGGTTTTCCCCCTTCCCAGCGGGAAGGGGGGTAGGGGGGATGGGAGAAAGTTCACTTTGGATGGCATAAAACCATCCAAATAGCCAGTTTCGCGTCAGCCTCCCTTATTGAGAGATTTTTAGGGTGTACCCCACCCCCGGAATATTGTGGATATACAGCGGCGTGGATGGGTCAGATTCCACCTTGGCGCGCAGCCTGCGTACCAGTTGGCGCAGCATCTCGGAACTGCCTCCCCCGGCCCCCCAAATGTCGCTAATCAGGTCGTCAACCGTCAGTACCTGTCCTTCGTTGAGCATCAGGGATTCCAGCAAACGGCTTTCGAGAGAAGTTAGCGTTACTGCTTCCCCCTCGTCGCGCCGAATCTCGCGCAGTTTGGGGTTGAACGCCAATCCTTTTACCGAAAAAATCGCCGGACGCGTGCTTCCCCTGGCATTGGCGCGCCGCAAGACCGCCTGGATGCGCGCCACCAACTGGCGCGGACTGAACGGCTTAAGAATGTAATCGTCTGCCCCGGCTTCCAGGCCGTTTACAATATCGTCTTCCTCGCCGCGCACGGTTAGCAGGATGATGGGCAGGTCTGATTCCTTGCGGATGCGCTTGCAGATGGCAAAACCATTTTTCAGGTCGGGCGTGCCGGGCAAGTTGATGTCCAGCAAAATCAGTCCAGGCTGGTCTTCCTGCCAGCGGCGCAGGGCGCTGACGGCGTCATTGGCCATGACGGCTTCATATCCCGCCCGGCGCAGCGTGAACACAATCAGGTCGGCGACGACGCGGTCATCTTCCACAACCAGGATTTTCATCTTATTCCGCTTCTCCGTTTAAGGGGATGGTGAACCAGAAAGTCGTGCCGCCAGTCTGTCGGGATTTTACGCCAACTTGTCCGCGTTGGGCCTCCACAATTGCTTTCACAACCGAAAGACCCAATCCCAGCCCCTGGCGGGCGCGTTCAGACTGGGTATCCAGGTGCGAAAAACGCCGGAAAAGGTTCTCGCGTATCTCTGCCGGAATACCGCCGCCTTCGTCGCTGACCTCGACCACC
>JAWOIR010000062.1:0-7390 GCA_046484545.1 Anaerolineales bacterium | reverse complement strand
TGGCTAATCCTTCCCCCGCTTCTGACACCGTTAGCAGGTATTGTCATCACCCTGCTGACGCGCAAACGCCGCCAACTGCAAGCCGGTCTGGCGCTGACCTTTATGCTCACCGCGCTTGGGTTTTCGCTGGCCCTGACCTGGCAGGTATTTATCCAGGGTGAAACCCTGGCCTTGCAATCCGGCATGTGGCCTGTTCCCGCAGGCATCACCCTGGTGGCCGACCCGTTGGCCGTCTTTATGCTGGTGATGACGCATATCGTCATTTCAGGCGGCATTTTATACGCCACCGGAACAATTGAGAAAGTCGCCAAATACCCGGCCTTTTTCCCGGTTTTCCTCAGCCTGGCCACCGGTATGACCGGTGCATTCCTGACCGGCGACCTGTTCAACCTGTTCGTCTTTGCCGAACTCATCGTCATCAGCGGCGCCGTCCTGACCGGCATGGCCGACGACAAATACGGTGTCGAGGCTTCTTATAAGTACCTGCTTATCAGCACAGTCAGCGGTCTGCTCTTCCTGATGGGCATTGGCTCGCTGTATGCTGTTTACAGCACCCTGAACCTGGCCGAACTGGCGCTGGCGATTAACACCGCCCCAACCATTCCACCACTGGCCCTGGCCGGGTTGGCCTTCCTGACCTCCACCTTCCTGGTCAAGAGCGCAGGATTTGCCTTCCACTTCTGGCAGCCCGATTTCCACACCGCCGCCCCGACCCCGGTTCACGCCGTGCTTTCCTCGGTGGTCGTCAAGGTCGGCATTTACGCCTTCTTTCGCATGACCCTGATGCTCTTCCCCGACTTCGAGATGCTCAACACCCTGCTGGTCATCCTGGGCGTTCTGGGTGTCATCTATGGCGGGCTGGGCGCGGCAGGTACCTACAGCGTCAAGCGTATGCTGGCCTACTCGACCATGAGCCAACTGGGATTTATCATGGTCGCTATTGGCTGGGGAACGCCGTTGGCCCTGGTCGGCGCGCTGGTCTTTTCCTTCAACCACTCACTGGCAAAAGCCGCCATGCTGATGATGGCGGGCGCAATGGCCAGCCGCACTCCAAACAAAGATGCTTCTTTCTCGTCGGTGATTGGGGTTGGTAAACTCAGCCCGGCCGCAGGGATTCTCTTCCTGCTGGGTGGCATGGCCCTGGCCGGTATTCCGCCGCTGAACGGTTTTGTCAGCAAATTGCTGATATTCTGGAGCGGCGTCGAGGCCGAACAATACCTGCCACTGGCGATTATCGGCGTTTCCAGTATCATCACCCTGGTCTATGTGATTCGCTCATTCATGAAAATCTGGTTTGAACCCAACCTGGATGTCAAACCGAAACAGGGCGACCGGCTGGTTGCCCCGGCCATCCTGATTACGCTCTGCCTGCTGCTCGGCATCTGGAGTGAACCGTTGGTCAGCGCGGCAAACCTGGTTGTCGCAAACCTGGGTGATGCCAATAACTACATCAATGTTGTGATAAATCTGCCACAAGCCGCCGAGGCTCTGGTAGAGTTAGGAAGGTAAGGATTTTAAGTATGAGGTATCGACTTCAAATCGCCCTGCCGTTATGGCTGGTCTACCTGGCGCTGACACAGAAATCTTGGGATAATATTCTTCAGAATCTTGTTTTTGGCGCAGTCATAGCCATTGCAATAAGTTTTCTGTTTCCACCGCGGCCACACCCCTTCGACTGGTCTGGCGCATTTCCGTTCTTTATCGGCTTGCTGCAATATTCCTGGCTGGTGATTAAAGACATGTTCAAAAGCGCGTACAACGTCGCCAAAATTGTGCTCAACCCCAAACTGCCCATCCGCCCCGGCATTATTGCTATCGACGCTGGCTGTAAAAGCGAACTGGGTACCGCCCTGAGTGCTCATGCCATCACCCTGACCCCCGGTGAAATGGTGGTAGCCATGGACGACAACGGCATACTCTATACCCACACCCTTGATATTATCCGCTCGCAAGAGCATTCTGAACACGCCCAGGAATTGCGCCGCAACTTGTTGAGCAAACTCGTCTCCTGACGCAGAAATGAGCAATTTTAAGTATGGAAACCTTTGTACAGGAACTCGACAACTTTTTAACAAATTTTCTCATTATAGTAGCAAGTATAGCGCTGCTCATACACGTCTTTTTTCTCATTCGGGCGGCCTGGCGCACCTGGCGCGGCGAAAACAGTTTCGACCGTCTCATCGGCCTCGACCTGACCGGCGTGTTGCTCTTTTGTATCCTGGTCATCTTTGCCGTTTTGAGTGAAGTTCATCCCGCCTTGCAAGGAAACTTTGACAACGCCATCTTTGTCGATGTCGGGCTTGGACTGGTGGCTATCAGTTACCTGGCGACCATTGCCCTCGCAAAATACATCATTGACCACAGGACATTCTAAAATGGACTTTTTCTTGCTAATTCAACCTGTTATTCAAAAAATCCTTACGATTTTTTTGCTGATTTTTGGAATTATTTTTTCGTCATTGGGCATGTTGGGCGTCTATCGGCTGCCCGATGTCTATACCCGTCTGCACGCCACCGGAAAAATTGCTGCTTTTGGCGCAGTCATGATTTTGGGCGCGGGTGTCGCCATCCTGCCACAACTGACCGTTTTCAAGGGCCTGGTTATCACCATCTTTCTTTTGCTGGCTGCTCCGGTCGTTGCGCACACGATTTCATCCGCCGCATACAAGACCGGTTTGGCGCTCGTCAATGCCGAGCGTGATGATTTGGCCGAAGTCCTGACGCGCGGGGCAGGCAAAAACGTGTGAAAATAAAAAAACTCGCCTGAGCGGCGAGTTTTTTTATTCTTCTTTCAATCCGCTGGTTTCGGCCAGCAAGCCCATCTCACTCAAGGCTTCCAGGATTTTTGATTCTGCCCCCGGTTTGACGACTGCCGTTGTCGGCCCCAACGGCTCAGACAGGAAGCGCCCGGCTTTCGAGTTTTTCAGCTCGCTCATGACCTCCGGCCTGGATACCCTTAAGACGACCGGATGCTCAATCCGCGCCTCGGTTCCGTTAACTTCCCAACGCTGCAAGGCTTTCACAAAAGGGGGCGGAATCAGCGCGGAGGCGTTTTTTGCCAGCAGACTGAGCAATTGGCCGGCTTTCAACCCCTGCGCGTGAGCCGCTTTGAGCGAATCTGGCGTTGCACGGTAGCGATAGTCGCCGCCGGCTTTGGGTTCCTCCCATTCGCAAAAACGCGCCACCTGATAACGTGCACTGCGTGGCGTCAGGCGCGGGACGCTGATGCGCCCATTGGAAGTAACCGTTATTTTTCCATTTTCCTCACGCGTTTCTGCCTGCGCCAATAAGCGAAAAGCGGTCAGCAACCCATTCTCCTGTGCCGAGGCGACATCGGCCAGCCCAAGCCAGTGCAGGATTTGGACAAAGTAGCGCACCAGGCTGCCTTCGACATCGTCCCAGTGGGCGAAGCCGCGCAGGTACAGGCCGTCGGCGCGGCGTTTGATGAACCAGGTGTCGTATTCGCCGCCAGAGCGCTGGAAATCGGGATGGGCGGCTTTCAAGTCGCGCAGCAGGGCGGTCAGGCTCCACCACTGATTTTTGGGAATCAGGGCCATCAGGTCGAACAGGAAGGTGCGCGTCCGCAGCGGGTCGTTGCGCCAGCCACCTTCGCAGAGCAGGTCGGGATGTTGGCGCAATTCGTCCAGGTCTGGACTGCCGTGCCAGGCCTGCGTGAACAGGGTCAGGGCTTCGGCACGGGTAGATTCGAAAAAGCGTTTGAGGGCATCGGGGTTGAGCGCCCCGGCTTCAGGGGCGGAGGCGGTTTCAGGTTGGGAGCGGTCGAGGATACGGCAAACAGTGAGAAGGTCGAGGGCGAACGGGCGGTACAGGCCCAGGGCTGGGATCGGCCTGTTGGTGCGGATGGCAGCCAATAGCGTGGTGATTTCTTCCAATATCCCATCAGATGCGGTTTGGATGTGTGTTTTTTCGGCGGGAGTGGCGGGACGTCCGAGGGGTTTGTCTTCGGGAATTAGGGCTTTTGGCGGCGCGGATTGTTGCAGGGGTTCTTCGCTTTTGAAGCCG
The DNA here is from genome assembly GCA_046484545.1 of Anaerolineales bacterium. Classification (GTDB taxonomy): domain Bacteria; phylum Chloroflexota; class Anaerolineae; order Anaerolineales; family Villigracilaceae; genus UBA8950. Next base: position 3,367 of record JAWOIR010000062.1, on the reverse strand, counting down.
ATGAAGGCCAGCGCTTCGAGCAGGTCGTCGGGGATGAAGGCAAATTCCTGTGGGCCGCGCTCAGTTTCAAAGAAGGCGCGCGCCAGCAGGGCGCGATACCACAGGGTTTCGGTGGCGGAGATGGGGCGCAGGTGCGGTTTTTCGCGGTCACGTTTGCCGGGGCCGATTTCGCGCAGTTCGCCGAAGCGGCGGGTGAAGGTTTCCCAGGGCAGGCGTCCGCCTGAATCAGCCAGCACGCCCAGGGCGGTTTGGGCTTCGTCAGGCAGGGTGCCGACGACTTCTTCGAGCAGTTCAGCGTCACACAAGGCGGCGGACAGCTCTTCAGCGGCCTGGGCCGGGGCGTTCGATGTCAGTTCGACACCCCAAAACGATGCAACTATTTTCAAGTAGCCGAGGTCGTCTTTGGGCAGGGTTTTTTCGAGTGCGGGCATGGGATAATTTTAACGTATAATGCGTTTAGGCTTGGGTCTCTTTTGAACCCTGTTTCATTTGCTATCGCAATCCCACAAATGGGGGAGTGACCTTGCAAACCTGTCAGGTTATATTAAGACGATATAAACAAACGACAAAAGGAGTCTCACCTATGAAAAAAGTATTTCCCGTTCTGATGGTGTTGGTTTTGTTCTTGAGCGCCTGCGGAGCAGGCAGCGAGGCACAGCCGACGGCAATTCCCCTGGCAACAGCTGCCCCAACGGCGGTACCGGTTGCTGTGCCGACAGAGAGACCGTTGCAAAATGCCCAACTGGGCGATGAGCGCGCATCATCTGTAGACGGCATGGCTCAGGTGTTCATTCCTGCCGGGTCATTCCAAATGGGTGGCCTAGACCAGGACGCCAAGGCCAACGAAAAGCCCGCCCGCCCGGTGAGCATCAGCGCTTTTTGGATGGACAAACTCGAAGTGACGAACGCGATGTATAGCCTGTGTGTGCAAGCCGGCGTCTGCCAATTGCCACGTGACTTGGGTTCGGCTACCCGCCCAAGTTATTTTGCCAATGCCGAGTTCGCCGATTATCCCGTGATTTTTGTCTCATGGGAAGATGCCAAAACCTACTGCAACTGGGCCGGACGCCGCCTGCCAACAGAAGCCGAGTGGGAATACGCGGCGCGCGGCAGTGATTTCCGCCGTTACCCGTGGGGCGACCAAAGCCCGACCAACAACCTGGCGAACTATGATTATGGCGTGCGCGACACCATGCGCGTTGGCTCGTACCCATCTGGGGCCAGCCCATTCGGAGTGCTGGATATGGCAGGCAATGTTTGGGAGTGGGTCGCTGACTTCTACAATGAATCCTATTACGAAGGCGGCCCATCGCAGGACCCGCGCGGCCCTGCGACAGCCAGCGTTCACGGCCTGCGCCGTTCGATTCGCGGCGGTTCATGGGCGGATGCTTACAAGGAAGTCCGTGTTTCCAATCGCGGGTTCTCGCTTTCGCCCGACCTGACCGCCGATAGTAAATCGGAAAAATATAAGGGCGAGGCCAATAACCGCATCGGCTTCCGTTGCGCGGCTGATAATTAGAAAAGGTTTTGTATACCGCCCCGAATCCATCACAGGAATTCGGGGCGTTTTTTTTCTTTGACTCGTATTTCAACCTGTGGTAACATTCCGCTACAATTCAATAGCCCCAATACGGCACTCTTATCCAGAGAGGCGGAGGGACCGGCCCGACGAAGCCTCGACAACCGGCTGGCGAAAACCAGACACGGTGCCAATTCCGGCAGAGAACATCTGGGAGATGAGAGGGCGTCCGCGTTCTTCGCAATTGCCCTTTCAGTTTTACCGCAAGGGGCAATTTCACTTTTTAAAGGAGAACAACAAAATGAGTATTACCTTTATGACTTCACCCAAATTAATGTTTACTTCCGAGTCGGTTTCGGAAGGCCATCCCGACAAGATGTGCGACCAAATTTCGGATGCCATCCTGGACGCCTGCCTTGAGCAAGACCCGCGCTCGCGCGTGGCCTGCGAAACGGCAACGAAGACCGGCTTCGTTGTCCTGCTCGGCGAAATTACCACCAACGCGGTTTTTAACTATGATGACCTTGTCCGCAAGGTTGTTAACGAAATTGGCTATGATGACTCCGCCAAAGGTTTCGATGGCAACTCCTGCGGCGTTTTAGTCGCGATTGCCAAGCAATCTGGCGATATTGCCATGGGGGTTGATAAAGCCCTCGAAGCCAAAAATGGTGAAATGACTGAAGAAGAAATCGAAGCCATCGGCGCTGGCGACCAGGGCATGATGTTCGGCTATGCCTGCAACGAAACCCCCGTCCTGATGCCCCTGCCCATCTACCTGTCGCACAAACTTGTCCGCCGCCAGAGTGAAGTCCGCAAAAACGGAACCCTGCCCTGGCTGCGCCCTGATGCCAAAAGCCAGGTGACGGTTGAATACGCTTACGGCAAACCCAAGCGCATCGATACTGTCCTGATTTCCACCCAGCATGCCCCCGAAATCTCGCAGGAAGAGATTCGCGCTGCGGTCATTGAACACATTATCGACCCAATCATCCCCGCCGAACTGCGCGACGCTGACCTGAAAATTTATGTCAACCCGACCGGGCGGTTTGTTATCGGTGGCCCGCAGGGTGACGCCGGCCTGACCGGACGAAAAATCATCGTCGACACCTACGGCGGGATGGGTCGTCACGGTGGCGGCGCTTTCTCCGGTAAGGATGCCACCAAGGTCGACCGCTCCGCCGCTTATGCTGCCCGCTGGGCTGCCAAAAACGTGGTCGCCGCCGGGTTGGCCGACCGCTGCGAAATCCAGGTCGCTTACGCCATCGGCGTTTCGCACCCGCTCTCGGTCAATGTTGAGACCTTCGGTACGGGTAAAATCGCTGACGAAAAAATCGCCGAACTTGTCCAGGCCACCTTCGACCTGCGCCCCGGCGCCATCCTGCGCGATTTGAACCTGCGCCGTCCGATTTACCGCCAAATTGCCGCTTACGGTCACTTTGGCCGCGACGACATTCAATTGCCCTGGGAAAGCACCGACCGCGCTGAGGCCTTGCGCAAAGCCGCCGGTCTGTAAACACGAACGTAAAAAACATCCCCGCTTGCAGCGGGGATGTTTTTTAGACTCTTTATCAGTCAACTTGCAAAACTGCACAGGGGTTTTCCCTACTCTGGTTCCATCGAAAAATGGAGCGGGAAGCCTTCCAGCCCGGCAGCAAAGTGGGCTTTGTTGATGCGCGCCTGGGCTTCGGCTTTGGGCAGGGTCTGGACGTAGGCCGAGCCGCTGTGATGGGCCTCGAACATGATGTTGACCGCATCCGGCGGGCTGACCATGAAAATCGTGCGCAGGACATGCACGACAAAGTCCATCGGGGTGACGTCGTCGTTGTGGATGATGACCCGGTAAAGCGG
>JAWOIR010000471.1:0-10751 GCA_046484545.1 Anaerolineales bacterium | reverse complement strand
AACGGCAGGTCGTGCGGGCCTTTTGTGGCGCCTTTTTGAAGCGCCCGGCGGCAGTGCTCATAGAGTGAAAACGCTTGTGGCGCTGTTTGAAACTGTGCGTAACGTTCCATTTCATCGGGGTTGAGCGCTTCGCCGACCAGGAATGGGATTTCCTCAAGCAAAATGGAACTGTCTCCGGTTGCGGCCACATACTCGGCGGTCACAAACGGCAGCCAGAGCAGGTCATCTGAAAAGCGGGTGCGCACGCCGCGTCCTGAAGGCGGATTCCACCAGTGCAGCACGTCGCCCGCCTCGAATTGATGGCGGGCCGCTTCGATAATCTGGGCGCGGGCAATGTCGGGACGCGTGTGCAGCAGCGCCATCACATCCTGTAGTTGGTCGCGGAAGCCAAATGCCCCGCTGGATTGATACAGCCCGGTGCGCCCCCACAGGCGGCAGGAAATTGCCTGATAGAGCAGCCAGCGGTTGAGCATCAAGTTCATTTCAGGGTCAGGCGTTTCGACTGTTACGCTATTCAGGAGTTCGTCCCACTGATGCTGGACAGATTGCCAAATGGCTTCCACCTGGCCTTCGGCCTGAACCTGCCCAATCAGCGCCAGGCTTTCCATACGATTTTCTCCCTCGCCGATTAAAAAGAAGATTTCATCTTCCGCGCCAGGAGCCAGGTCAACATGCAATTGGATGACGGCGCACGGTTCCAGCCCGGCATTGACCGCGCTACCCAGGCCGATGCGTTTCAGTGCTGCCGGAGCGCGCAGGCTGCCCAATCGCCCCAAAAACTCGGTGCGGTCTGTTGTCACGCCATGCGGCCTTTTGCTGGCGGCCAGGAAGGCCACACGCTCACCAAATTCGCTATTGAAGCGATTACTGGCAAGCAAGGCATGTTTTTCAGGGATGAACTCCGGCATGATGTGGGCCTGTTGCAGGTCACGGGTTGCGCCAAGCACCCATTCGGCGTAATAAGTGATGGTGACACGCCGTGGACGCTGCCATAAATTTTTCAGGCGCAGGCGGGCGATTTTAATTGGCGCATCTGGTGCGGCAAAAAGGCACAAGTTCTGGTTAAGACCGTGACTCTGGCTCTCAAAATTTGAATAACCCGCTCCGTGGCGAATGACATGTGTCGTCTCTACCCCGGCGGGTAGCGGTGTTGGCGACCAGACCAGCCCTGTTTCCTCGTCACGCAGGTAGAGCGCCTCACCCGGCATATCGCTCACCGGGTCGTTGCGCCAGGGAGTCAGGCGGTTTTCGCCGCTATTTTCAGCCCATGTACAGCCGGAACCCGATTCGGAGACCAGGAACCCGAACTGTGGATTGGCGATGACATTAATCCACGGCTGCGGTGTGTGCTGCCCAGGCTGCAGGTGGATGATGTATTCCCGTCCGTCGCGGCTGAATCCGCCCAGGCCATTGTCTATTAACAGGCCGTTCGGAAGTTGCAACGGCGCTGTCGCCTGGATGTCGCGTTTCGTTGAGAGCGAAGCGTTAAAGCGCGGCAGGCGGGTGGGTTTCTTGGTTAAACGGAAGGCGTGTTCGGCCAGCGTCCCGCCTTTTTCATCCAAAACAACCCCGGCCACCGTTTGCAGCAGGGTTTTATCGGCAGGTTGAATCTGGTCTGCGCGCAATACGAAGATACCGTCGCGCTGGTTGAGCGCAGATTCGGCACCCAGGCTGCGAATTTGGCGCTGGATGGCGTTGTGCAGGTCGAGAGCGTAGCCGGTATCCTGGTCGTTCAGGATGACCAGATTAACCGTCACGTGCCGGCTGCGCCAGTAAGCAAAGGCTTTGATGGCTTCGCTCAGCAGGGCAGATTCGCCGTCGTGGATGTGTACCAGCAAAATGGGATAGTCGCCAGAAATCCCAAAGGCCCACAGCCCAGGCTGGCCCTTTTCGTTCTCGGCCAGAAGGTGTGGCGCGGGCCGCAATACGCCCACCGGATAGAGCAGGGCAGACAAAAGACGTTGGATATTTTCGAGCGCATAGGCATTCAACCCCTGTCCTAGCAGTTCGCGTTCGCTGTTGGCGCGGGCGTCGTTGAAGGCGCGATGGATGGCCTGCCCGGTCTGGTAGCGTGATAGTTTCTCCAGTGCTTCGGCGCGGGTGGGGGCTGCCAGGGTCAAGAAGCTAACACGGGTTTTGGCGCGCGGCTTCAGGTCAATTTCCTGCGCCAGCGAAAAGATTGGGTCGAGGGTGCCGCCTGCGCTCCCGGATAGGGGCCGGTTGGCGTTTTTTAAGGCCAGTGGATTGCGCGTAGTATTTAGTCTGCCCAGGAATTTGGCGCGGTCACTCTCATATTCACCGCTGATTTTCCGTCCGGCCTCGATAACCATGGCATGAATCAGCACGACCGGTTTTTCGTCCGCCGAGCGCGGGCGGCGTTCGAAGATGAGCGCGTTCTCATCGGGGAGGTACTCGCTCTCGATAAAGAGTTTGTTGAAAGCCGGGTGACGCCGGTCGGCAATCTGCGCGGCCAATACGACTTCGCCATAGCTGGTCAGTTTTAGTTGCCGCGGACGGCCGCTGTCGTTGAAGATGTTTACCCGCCGAACTTCGACCCCCTCCGAACTGATGGTAATACCGGTGCGCAGGGTGATGCCATTGTCCGAGCGCGGAAATTCGACTTTGTGCGGGTAAAACAGGACTTCCTGTTGTTCAGCCCCGAAACCGAGCGGCTGGCAGGTGGCCGACCAGAGCGCTCCGCTCTCACGGTCCTGGATGTAAACCCAGGTTCCCCAATGGTCAAGGGTGGTATCGGCTTGCCAGCGGGTTAAGGCAAACTCGCGCCATTGGCTGTATCCGCCGCCAGCGTTTGTAATCAGCAGGCTGGCATCGCCCTGCGCAAGAATGTGCACTTGCGGGCTGGGACTGTTAACTGGCACGCGCCAGGGTGCGCTGGTGACTGCGCGCGCATCTTCGGGCAGGTCGGTTGGCTCGTCGGTGTGCGGAAATTCCAGGGGCGGGTTGAGCGGAACCTTTTCCTGGAGCAAAAGTTCCACGCTTTGGATGTGCTCGTCGGCGTGGAAACGCGCCACCATGACATCGTCCAAAATATAGTTACAGACGGCCATCAGAATCATGCCCTGGTGATGGGCCATGTACGATTGAACGATGGCATGCGCCCGCCCGGCTGGTACATCATCGTAGTGTTTTTCTGGGAGGCGCGTTTTGGTGTAATCAATCGCCTCGTAAAAGCCAAAGCGCCCGAGCATATTCAATTCTTCAAGGCGCGCCATGTTCTTCAGCACGGCCTGTGGCTGCATCGAAAGCCCCAGCAGGGATGCGTAGGGAGTAACCACCAAATCTTCTGGCAGGTCGCGTTTGTAGCCCAGGCTTGGCACACCAAAAGCCCGGTACTGATAGTTCATGTTTAGGTCGAAGGCATAGTAGCCGGATTCAGAGATGCCCCAGGGAACTTTTTGCTCTTTACCGTAATCCACTTGCGCGTCAAGCGCAGCGTAGCAGCTCTCTGAGAGAAATGTTCCGGCGTAGTTCTTGATGAACAGGGTCGGCATGAGATATTCGAACATCGTGCCGCTCCACGAGAGCAGAACCTGTTTGCCGCTTGCTTCCGTTACCGGCCTTCCAAGATGCTGCCAGTGGCCCTGCGGCACGTCGCCTTTGGCAATTGCTATCAGGCTGGCGATTCGTGCTTCGGAGGCCAGCAAGTCGTAATAACTCGGGTCGAGTTGTTCGGTGCTGACGTTGTAACCGATATGAAAGACCTGGCGGCGCTGGCTGAACAAAAAGTGGAAGTCCATGGCATTGATGGCGGCATCGGCCTGGCCTGCCAGTTCGAGAAAATCAACCAGTAAGCCTGTAACTGCTGCGCGCGCTGTAGATAAATCCGCATCTATTTTTTGACACCATTCAACCGCCGCATCATCCTGCACTTGAGACTTGAAATGCGCCAATGCGTTTTGGATGTGCTCGTACACGCTTGCAGCCTCGCCAAGTTTAGGCATTTCAACAGGCAGGCTGGCGCAAAAATCCTGCCCAGCGGGCGTTTGCAGGAAGGGCAATTCCTGACAGCCTAGCCACGGCGCGAAGAGATTCAGGCTGCGCTGCATGTCCTGGGGTTGGTGGTGTATTAAATCGAGATAGCGTTGTAGTTCGGTCAGAGATTCGCGTTGCAGGTTTGGATGGCTTTCGAGCAGTTCCATCAGCCGACGCGAAACCCGTTCCCAGCCCTGGCCTGAGAGCCAGGCGAGAGTCATCGTCCATACCTCGGGCTGGTTCTGGGCGGCGCTGACGCGCTCGTAAATGCTGGTCAGTTCGACCTCAAAAGATTCGGTGTCTGCCTCGGGATTATTTTTTTCCAATGATTGCAGGGCCTCTGAAAGAATATCCAGCAGCACGAGTAATCCCTGCCACTGCCTGGCTTCCAAGAGCGGCGCATCTGGCATGGCAAGGCAGCCCTGTTTGAGTGTAATCAGGCTGGCTGCCAGGTTGCCGCTGTCCACTGTTGAAACGTAGCGCGGCGCAAGGGCGGTCATAGACTGTGAGTCGTACCAGTTCAGCAGGTGACCGCGGTAATGCTCCAGCTTGTCCATGCTCTCGAAAGTTAATCGCAGGCGCAGGGCGAGTTCGGATAGGCCCATATAGCCCAGGTCGTATGCCGAGAGGGTCGAAACCAGGAAAAGGCCGATGTTGGTTGGGGTGGTGTAATGGGCCACGTTGCCACGCGGCGATTCCTGGAAATGGTCTGGTGACAGCCAATGGTCATCGGGACCGGCGAACTTCTCAAAAAATGCCCAGGTTCGTCTCGCCAGGCGCAACACTTGCCGGCGTTGCGGTTCTGTGAGCGATGTCCTGGTGTGTGTCACCGGTCGGCTGATGATGATTGCAACTTGCGGCGCGATTAGCCAGGCGGCAAGGAGGGGCGCTGCCACCCAAAATGCGGTGGGCTTGAAGATGGCAACTGATAGCCCCAGCAGGACGGTGAATACCAGCGATACTGTCATCTCGCGCCAGAGTTCAGCCTGCGGATTGGTGCTTTCCGCTCGTGAGGTATGCGCGGCTGTTGTCCATTGCAGGAATCTCTTATGGGCAATCAGCAGACGCCCGAGCGTGGTGCTGATTGCGTCCAGCATCAGCAGCGCTTCGTAGGGTAGGAAAAGAACGGCCAGCGCCCAGCGAGTCAGCGGGAGTTGGGCTGGTTTGAGAATCTGTTTTAGAGTCAGCCGCCCGAGATTGTGCTGTCCGTCCTGGACGGTTTGTACCGCGATTGGCAGGGCCGCCGGTAACAGTACCAGCAAAGTCCAGATTAGCGGCGAGCCGGGCAGGAACAGCCAGCCCGCCGCGAGCAGTGCAAGCAGGGTCGGTGGAAGCAGGCTGCGGCGCAGGTTGTCGAACACTTTCCAGAGGTCAATGGTGGACAGGCGGTTGGGTGACAGACCGGTTTGGGTGCGGACGACCGGGAACATCCAGGGCAGCAACTGCCAATCGCCTCGAACCCAGCGGCGCAGGCGGCGGGCATAAGCCAGGTAGCGTGACGGGTACTCTTCATAGAGCATTACATCAGTCACCAGCGCTGCGCGTCCATAAATCCCTTCGAACAGGTCGTGGCTGAGCAGGGTGTTCTGGCGTACCTGTCCCGCCAGGCTGCGTTCGAAGGCCGCAACATCATAGATGCCTTTGCCAACATAACTGCCCTCGCCAAAAAGGTCCTGGTAAACATCAGAAACGGCGAAGGAGTACAGGTCGAACCCGGCATTCCCGGCAAATATTTGCGAAAAGCGCGAACGGTTGGCGCTGGTTGGTTTGATGGCCACACGCGGCTGCAGCACGGTATAACCAGCGACCACCGAACGCCCGTCTGCTGAAAATTCGGCCTGGTTGAGCGGGTGAGCCAGGGTGGCGATTAGCCGGTTGGCGCTGCCCTGCGGCAGGGATGTGTCTGCATCCAGCGTAATGACATACTTGATGGATGCCAGGATGCTGACGTCCCCGACCTGGGTGGTGTAAGCTGTTTCGCCACGATTGAGCAACAGGCGGTTGAAATCAGCCAGTTTGCCGCGTTTGCGTTCCCAGCCCATCCAAACTTCTTCAGACGGATTCCATTGACGATTGCGGTGGAATAAATAGAAGGGCGGCGTGTTTCTGTATCCCGTACTGGGCCCAGGACTATTTTGCTTTTTATTCAGGTTTTCAATGCCAGCCACTGCCAGCGCGAGCAATTGTTCATCCCCAGGCATGTGCTCTGTCGGGGCATCGCCGAAATCGGTCAGCAGGGCATAGGTTAGTTGCGGGTCGGGGTTGGATAAATAGTAAAGCTCTAGGTCCTGTAAGAGATGGTTGAGTTCGGCATCGTTGTCCAGCAGGGTCGGGACGACCACCATGGCGCGATTGCCGGGTGGGATTCCCTCCGAAAAATCCATGCGCGGCAGGCTTTGGGGCTTGATGCGGTGGGTGACCTGCCAATGGACGATTGTGATGGCAGATTCCAGGGCCAGGCCAAACCCAAGCAGGCCAACGACAATCATCTGGGCAAGCGAGCCGCCTGCCAGGTGGGCGTAAGCGAGCAGACCCAAAACGAGCAACATTGAAAGTGTGGCGATACTGCCAAGATAGGTTGAAGTGGGGGTTGCAAGCAATATCCGGCGAAAAAGTAAGCTGAATTCAGGCTTGTAGCGGATTTTGGCTTCGAGCTGTGCCCGCCCCACCGTATCTTGCAGGTAAAAGCCGATATGACCTTGCCTGCCCGTTGCCCTGTCATCTGGCACATCGCGCGCCAGTTCGACTGCGGTGAGTGCAACTTGTTCCTCGTTGAGCGTTGAATGGCGTGCCAGTTCCTCGACCACACCGCGGTAACTGTTGCGGGTTTTGAAATCCATATTTGCATAGACCCGGGCGGGGTCGTTGCGCAGGATTTGCTCTACCCGGCTGGTGTGTTCGAAAAAATCTTGCCAGTCTGTGGCTGCGAGCAAGCGCAGGCTGCCAAAACAGTTGGCAACGATTGTCTCGCTCGGCCAGTCGACATTGGCCTGGGTCGGGATTTCGACCACTCCTTTGGGCATGCCCATTCCGGTCAGTTCAGCAGTGGCGTAAACAAGCCGCTCCAAAATCCCGATGCGCAGCATGATTGGCAATGCCCATAGTTCTCCAATGGTCAGGGGCGCGACCTGTTGATAGTCCCGGACAAAGGACTCAGACTGTGGGATGGCGAGTTGGCTTTGGCTGTATCCAATCCATTCGCGGGCCAATGCAAAGATACGTGGCAGGCCCGAATCCAGCATCGGCAGTTGGTTGAGGAAATTGTCTGGCAGGTCTTCTTCTATCTGGCGCAAGGTCTGTTTGATAATGTAATAGTTATCCAACATCCATTCCCTGGCGCGTGAAGACGGCGCATCTTTGGCCGGGACAGATTTGAAGATGGCATAGGCATTCCGCAGTGCCAGTTCCCAATTTTCCAGGCGGTTTAACAAGTTCGGCTTGTGTTTGCGGGTTTTGGAAAGTGTGTGCGTTTGCGCCAGCCAGCGCGTAAAATCTTGTAGCCGGTTGTCTGCGTCGGAGTTGGCTGATTCTGCTGGGGGCGTAATTTGCGGGGCGATTTGCATTCGTTAACGCTCTGCGCGTTCCCTGAACGTTGTGTCAATTTTGGCGGGCAGGTCCTGGATAATCATCAGGTGCGATTTGCCATACATCATAAAATTGTTGGCGATACTGCCATAAGGCCATTGGTGATTTCCAGAGTAACCGTGGGCACTCAGTGCGACCAGATTAATCTGTGCCAGGTCTACCAATTGATGCAATTCGGCGGCGACATTATCGCTTGTAATCAGGTGTGTTTGGACAGAGACACCTTCCAGGTATGAACGCGATTTGACCTGTTCGAGATAATGTTGGGCTTCTTGCTGGTTGCGGGCAACCAGGCGGTTGGACAGGTCGATGTCGTCTGCTGTCAATGGCATTTGGCGCGCCAGTTCTGGCGTTTGGACAACTTGCACAAGATGGACTTGAGATTGATGAAACTGCGCCAGTTGAGTGATGACCGACAAGACGTTCTCCGCTCGTTGGGAGCCATCCAGTGGAACCAGGATGCGTTGATAAAGCAGAGTTTCTGATAATCCACTGGCTTGGGGTTGGTTTGCTCGCACGATAAATACCGAGGTTGGCGCGCTCAGGATGATTTTTTGCGAGGTGCTGCTGATTCCCCACGGAGTCAACCCATTTTGCCCATGGCTGCTCAAAATAATTAATTTAACCCTCTGGCTTTGGGAGAATTCAGTAATTCCTTCTGCCACAAGCCCCTCCTGCACCGTGACCTGTGCCCGTAGCCCTGCTTCTTGAATGCTCATTTTTGTTTTTTCTAGATATAGACTTGTCTTTGTTTTTTTTATCTGCCAGTTGACCAAATCAAACAATTGCGCAGAGGCACTGACCTGGTGCTTTTCGAGAATGCACAGAAGTTTGACTTGGGCGTCGAAAGACCGGGCGATGGCCATTGCATGTGGCAGAACGCACTCCGCAAGTTGTGAGCCGTCCAATGGAACGAGAATCGGGTCAAGCATGGTTCATCCCTTCGATTCCCATACAAGCGCAGGAATCATTCTTTCCTTATTATCAAATTTGCCGAATTGAGCATGAAAGCGCACAATCGACATAAATTTGGTCATCATGGATATTGCTCGCGGCCGCAAATTGCGCATTCCCACTCTTATAAAAGCGCAATTTGCGGCCAGAACAGGTATATTTGACCGCGCTCTCAGCGGGTTGGAATTTTATACTCAGGCCACCAGGATGTTGAAGAAAGAGCGGTAATTTTGCAAAGTCTTGCGCATTTCTTCAGTTGAAACTTCTTTACCTTGTTTCCACTGCTCCTCCAGCAAGTCTTGTTGCTCTGCAAACATCCCGGTAATTTTTTCGACAATCTCTGATACCAATGCATCGGCCTGTTCGACGGCAATGCGAGGTTCGTCCACAAACTTGCCTTGAATCTGATGCCAGCGTGTGCGAAACTCTTCTGTTTCCTCGCCGTTAAATAGACCTGCAGAATCGCTTGTGCCTGGTTCGTCGGGAGTCTCGTTGATAATCTCCCCATCCGCCGGAATACTCCTGCCATAAGGGTCTGAATTTGCTGCCAGCCTTGTGTCCGGGTCAGTTTGCTCGACGATAATTGGGGTGTTTACATGTTCTGTGAAATCTTTTTCATTCATCACTATTACTCCTTATGCCATCTCTGATTCTGTTTCGAGAAGTTCATCGAACAGTGAACGGTAATAAATCATCGCTTGTCTTAATTCTTCGGTATTTGCCTGGCCCTGCTCGTTTTTGAGCGCGATATCCCGCGCGGCACGGTAATTACTCACCAAATCTGGATAACTAACCGAAATATCAGACGCGCGTTGTTCAAAATCGGAGACCGGGTAAGCCCGCATTTGCATGACTTCCATAATCAGGCGGTCGGCAGCCTCTATGGCCGGCCCCGGTTCATCGACAAATTTGGATTGGACCGCAGCCCAATCTGCCGCGTAACGCTCGTGTTCGACGTCTGAAAGTGGATGAATATTCAGGGATTTGACATGCTTTTGCCGTTCTTCCAGTTCTGTTAGTGCTTTTTTCTTATCCCCCAGGGCCTCTACAGTATGGTCATATTCAGCTCCAAACTGCTCCTGAATCTCTTTTGAGCGGTTGCTCCGCATAAAAATCGGTGCCAGGATGACGCCCACGATTAAAATTACTAAAACTGCAGCGATGATAATCATGTATGTGGTATCCATCAAAAACTCCTTTGTTTACAAATATCAATCGTCGATCACGAAAGTGATTTTCAACTGAACCCGGTATTCCACGACCTGGCCTTCATTGCCCAGTTCGATTTGCTGGCTCTGAATCCATGCGGACTTAAGATTTTTAAGTGTTTTATGGGCGCGTGCAACGCCTGTCAAAATTGCATCATCAAAACTCTTTGTGGAAGAGGCGATGATTTCGGTTACTTTAGCAACGGACATGGTAAGACTCCTTTGGTTGGTTTGCAAGATTTATTTAAATATTTTCCCTTACTTCATCATTGTATGCTTTTAGCATCCCGGCCACATCCATCGACCGGGGGGACTTCACCTCCACCACTTGGGGGAGGTGAAGGATGTGAACGTCAGTGACGTGACGCTTTATCTTCCGGCCAGCGGACGAGGTGAATTGCCTCTCAGGAAGAAGGTCAGCACAAACCCGGCAATAAATCCGCCGATGTGCGCCATGTAAGCCACGCCGCCCGTATCGGCTGTATTGGCAATTGAACCGATACCGCTGAAAAACTGCAGGACAATCCAAAGCCCGATGACGATGATGGCCGAGACCTGGGTAACAGCCCTGCCAATCAGGACTTTGACCTTTTGCTGCGGGAACAACAGGATGTAAGCGCCCAGCACACCGGCCACGGCTCCCGATGCTCCCAGATTGGGCACGTTGGAGCCCATATTAAAAGCCATCTGGGCAAAGGTTGCGGCCAGTCCGCAGACCAGATAGAAGATGAGGAAGGGGATGTGTCCAAAACGGTCTTCGACATTGTCGCCGAAAATCCACAGGTAGAGCATGTTGCCCCCCAGGTGGACCCATCCGGCGTGCATGAACATGGCGGTAAAGAGCGTCAGGAAATCACCCGCGGGGTTGGCAAGGAAGCGGCTGGGGATAAAGGCCCACTTCATAATAAATGCTTCACCACCGGCCAGTTCAACCAAAAAAAACAGGACGTTCAGGACAATCAAACCGTAGGTAACCACTGGAACTATCTTACGCGCGCTATTATCATCACC
>JAWOIR010000422.1:0-3455 GCA_046484545.1 Anaerolineales bacterium | reverse complement strand
GCAGTATTTATCACATTCACGCTTCACCTATAATACGGAGGAAAAATGTTCGCCAAAAGGAATTTCGTTTTACCTGCAATATTAGTCCTGTCCATCTTTGTGCTGACCGCCTGCGGCAGTGCCTATGTGGACGCCCTCAACCCGGCGATTGACGAATTCAACAGCGCTGCCAACGCTTTCAACGCCCAGTTGGATATTGTCAATGCCGATAATGGCAAATTCACTGACCCCGAGTGGGTTGCCAAAACCGAGACCACCCTGGCCGCCATGCGCGGCGCGGGCCAGGCTCTCAAGAATCTGCCGGAACCCGATTCGAGCGATTATAACCGCCTAAATAGCCTGGTGCAGCAATTGGCCGATGCTTCGATTAATTTTGCGGACAAATACGGTGCAGCCATCAACGCCGGGAATATTTCACTCACCGACGATGCTGATCCCTATATGGACAAAATCAACGAACTATTGCCCCAAATCAACGCCGAAGTGTCCCGTCTGGACAGCTAACTATTGCAGATGAGACAAAAAAACGCGCTCGTGGTCGTAATGACCGCGAGCGCGTTTTTTATGGCAAATGTTAGAGAACCGGCAGATTCGCAAGAACAAAAAACACATGTTCGAGTAAAATAGAAGAAATTTTACGGTCCCTGTAGACAAAAGGAGAGCAAATGTATCACACAATCATCATCGCCGGAAACGTAGGCCGCGACCCCGAAATGCGCTATACGCCATCCGGCCAGCCCGTCACCTCGTTTTCAGTCGCCACCAACCGTCAGTACACCAGCAGCAGCGGTGAAACGGTTAAAGAGACCATATGGTTCCGCATTACCACCTGGGGCAAGCAGGCCGAGGTTTGCAACCAGTACGTCAAAAAAGGCGCAAAAGTCCTGGTGGAAGGTCGTATGAATGCCGACCCGGCCACCGGCGGCCCGCGCGTATGGACGGGCCAGGAAGGTTCGCCACGCGCCTCGTTTGAAGTAACTGCCCAAACCGTGCGCTTCCTGTCCAGCCGTGACGAGGCCAGCAACATGGGCGGCGACGCAGGCGGAGGCTTTGTCGGCGCGCCCGAAGAAGATATTCCATTCTAAATACAACATTGACGACAACTTGCCGCCCGGCAGGTTGTCGTCGTTTTAGGATAAAACCAATGACAGAAATGAAAAAAAACGCTCCGCGCCCGGCAACATCCCTCGAAGTCCCGGCAGAACTCCAGTCGGTATATGCCAACCTGGTGCGTATTGCCCACTCCCCCGCCGACATGGTGCTGGATTTCGCCCACCTGCTGCCCGGGGAATCGCGCGCGAAAATTGGCGCGCGCATCCTGATGTCACCGCTGAGCGCCAAACTGCTTTACAAAGCCCTGGGCGAAAACCTGGCCCGCTACGAGACCGCCTTTGGCGAGATAAAAGTGCCATCCGCTTCAGCATCGCTGGCCGACCATCTCTTCAAACCCTTCAACCAACCACCTGATTCCCCACCCTCGGGGGATGATAAAGCCTGAAACGCAAGGAAACCCCATGCAAAATTTGGAAGAGATTTCGGAACAAATCCGGCGGACATTCGACGCCCGCACCGCCGCCCGTGACCAGGCCCTGTCCCAGGCGCGCATGCTCACCCGTCACTGCTCACAGGCCATTCGGGCGGTTCATCGTGGGGAGCAGGATGCCATCCGCGAACAACTGGCCGAAGCCGCCAAACTGGCCGATTCGCTGCGCGAGAGCGTCCGCGACTATCCCGACCTGTATTACGCCGGATACACTCAGGACGCGCTCAAGGAATTTGTCGAGGCCAATGTCACCTGCGCCCTGATTCGCGGCGAAGACCTGCCCGGCCCCGAAGAACTGCGCGCCGAACACGCCACTTACCTGAACGGCCTGGCCGAAGTGGTCGGCGAACTGCGCCGCCGCTGTCTCGACATCCTGCGCCACGGCTACTCTGACGAAGCCGAACGCCTGCTGACCCAGATGGACGACATCTATGCCGTGCTGGTGACGATGGACTACCCCGACGCCATCACCAACGGCCTACGCCGCCAAACCGACATCGCCCGCAACATCATCGAAAAGACGCGCGGCGACATCACCTTCAGCCTGCGCGGTGGACACCTGGCAGATGTCATTTCACGCCTGAGCGCCCAAATCAGCGGCGAAAATCCGCCCGACGACCCGGCCCTGGCCCAGTTCGGGAACCAGGACAACTAACATGCCGCGCGGCGGACGAAAATATCCCCTGCTTTTGTACCGCCACCTGCTTGGCCGCTGGTGGCCGCCCATCTTCATCCTCGGCCTGGTGCTGGTCTTGTATATCGGTATCTTGTGGGGCGCAGAATGGTATTTTATTGACCCGGCGGATAATCCCATCATTACGCTGCCCGATTTGGCCGCAATCGCGCTGTTGATACTCGGCATTTTCACCATCGGCTTCAGTCTGTTCCTGATGACGATACGCAACTTCGCTTACATACAACTGTTCAACGACCATTTCAGGATTGTGACACCCTTCCTGCGCCTGAAAGTATCCTATAAACGCATTCACCGGGTGACATCTTCCGAATTTTCGGCCTTGTTCCCGCCGAACAAACTCTCTTCCTGGAAGAGGGAAATGCTCGCGCCCATGCTCTCGCGCACGGCAAATGTCATCCACCTGAAAAATTCGCCGATGGCACGATTCTGGCTGCGATTCTTTCTTTCACCTTATTTCTTCTACGAGAAAACCCCACACTTTGTGGTCGTCGTTGACGACTGGATGCGCTTGAGCATCGAACTGGACAGCGCGCGCGTCTCAGGGCGCATTCAGCAAAAACCGAAGGCCAAACCAAAACTGACCCCCGGCCTGCTCGACGATTTGAACAAGCATTTGAAGTGACACAGTCATATACTTTTTGTGAAATACGTCACCAGCAAAAAGTGACCATATACAGGTAGACGAACCAGGAGCAGGCAGGTATCATAGCAACCAAGAGATAGAGCAAACGCTCCTACTGTCTCCTCCTTTGGCGAATGCCTCCACCGGGTCCTCCCCCCGGTGGAGGCTGCGCTTTAAGATTTGCTGTAAAGAGGGCCGCATTTTGGGGTGTGGTTCGCCACATGACACCTACCGAGGAGAGCCGGAAATTTGATGTTCATGCGTGCTTCGCACGCATGAACATCAAATTTCCGGGTTTTTCTTGTAGGCCGCGCCGCGAAGTGGCCACACAGATAAGATAGTAAGGGGTCTTATCACGGGAACTCCTAAAGAGCCCACTTTAAGCAAAGAACTTCCGAGAAACTCGGAAGTTCTTTTTTGCCGAGCAGGCAAGTAGTCTATTCGTACAATGTTGCCGGAAGGGCTACCGCCCCGCCATAAAGATAACGCTCGCGGCGGCGAACCAGGCGGGCAGCCGTGCGCTGCTCGGCGCGCCAGGCGTCAATCTTGCGCTGGACATGCGGCGCAAAATAACCGGAATAACGCTTTTGCAA
>JAWOIR010000386.1:0-3217 GCA_046484545.1 Anaerolineales bacterium | reverse complement strand
GAGCGCCAGGTGCTCGAACTGCGTTTTGGCCTGATTGACGGCAAAGACCACACGCTCGAAGAAGTCAGCCGTTACTTCAACGTCACCCGCGAGCGCATCCGCCAGATTGAGTCGAAGGCACTGCGAAAGTTGAGGCACCCGACCAGGAGTAGGCAGTTGAGGGATTATTTGGGGTAATGGTTGCACAATGCAACCAAAATATGCTATACTTAATGTGGAGGTATTTGCTATGAACATCCTTCACATTCGCAGTGTCCCTGATGGTTTATACAAACAATTGCAATCGCTGGCTCAAGCCCGCAAACGTTCCCTGAGCGCCCAGGTTATCACCATGCTGGAGCAGGCTGTCATGGAAGAGGAGCGCCGCCGCGCACAAACCGAAGTATTGAAGTCCATTCGCGCCCGGCGTTTCAAGGTGCCTGCGGACGGCCCTTCTTCGCTTGACCTTTTGCGCGAGGACCGCGCGCGATGAGTGAAGTTGCCCTCCGCTTTGTCGTGGATGCCAGTGTGGGCATTAAACTATTTGTCGATGAAGAATTTTCCGACAAAGCAACACAACTATTCGGACATCCACAAGCGCGATTGTTTATCCCCGATTTATTTTATATCGAATGCGCTAACATTCTACTCAAATATACCCGCCGATTGAACCGCCCGGTGCATGACGCGGAACAGGATTTGGCCGACCTGGGCCAGCTTGCTTTGGACGTGACGCCAACAAGCAAACTGATTGATGAGTCGCTGACGTTGGCTCTCGAATATAACCTGAGCGCGTATGACGCTTGTTATGCCGTTCTCGCCCGGCGGATGGAAATTCCGCTCCTGACGGCCGATGGACATTTGGCAAAATCCATCCCCTGGACCGCTTGGATTGGGGATTTTTCGTTGCAATAAGAATGAAAACAATTGGCTCTTTGGGAGTTCCCGTAGTAAGCCCCCGTATTTTGGGGTGTGAGCGTGCGTACGCACGCTCACACCCCAAAATACGGCATTCTTCACGGCAAATACCAGAGAACCAAACAATTTTTAGTGGAGTATGGAGTAAAGATGGGATTTTTCGATAAACTTTCTAAGATGTTTTCACCCGCGCCGCCAAAGCGCTATTACACCATCAGAGTCAAATGCAAACGCTGTGGAGAGATTATCGAGGGCCGCGTCGATTTGGATAACGACCTGAGTATCGAGTACGAAGACAGCGGGGATGCGTATTATGCCCGCAAGGTGCTGATGGGCGATGGCAGTAATCATTGCTACCAGCAGGTCGAGGTCGGGCTGAAGTTCGACAAAAAGCGCAACCTGGTTGAAAAACGAGTCGAATCGGGCGGGGATTTCGCCGAGGATTAACTTCAGCGGGTCAGTTCAACCACGAAAGTTTCCAGGGCCAGGTCGAGGGACATGACGCCGGTCTTGGCGGATTCGTCCATGACCAGCAGGTGACGGTAAATCCCCCGCAAGGATTCCATCTCAAAACGCCGGGCCTGGCCGAAGACTTTTTCGGCCACAAAAGGATGCTGCCCCAGCGCGGCAGTCACTTCACGCAAGCCCCCACCTTCTTCAATCACATCACGCGCCATCAGAAGCAGGCGGAACTGGCGCACCACCATCCCGAACAACTCGAAGGCGTCGCGCTCATCGAGCAGTTGACGCAGTAACTTCTGGGCCTGGCGTCCGTTGCGTGAGCCGAGGGCGTCCACGAGGTCAAAAACGTCGGCCCCGGCGGAGGTGATGCTGACGGCTTCGACATCCTCGATGCCGATGGCGTGAGCAAAGTTGACGTAGGTCAGCAGTTTGGTGATTTCCTGGGCGGCCTGGCGCGGGTCTTCGCCGACCATTTCGGCCAGGCGCGCGGCGGCAGCGGGTTCGATTTGCCCGCCCTGGCGTTTGGTCTCGGTGATAATCCAGCCGGGCATTTCGCGCTGCTTGGGCAGTAAAAACGATTCGCTTTTGGCCCTGTCCGCATTCTTGGCGGCCCACTTGACCAGC
Source organism: Anaerolineales bacterium (assembly GCA_046484545.1). Taxonomy (GTDB): domain Bacteria; phylum Chloroflexota; class Anaerolineae; order Anaerolineales; family Villigracilaceae; genus UBA8950. The sequence continues at coordinate 1,234 of JAWOIR010000386.1, read as the reverse complement.
CAGTGATTGGGGATGTCGCGTTCCTTGATATCGTCCACCTCGACCAGGGCCAGCAAGGTGCTGGGCGGGACGGCTTCAAGAAATTCGATGAACTTTTTATGCCCGGCAATGCCGGTATATTTTTTCGATGGCGCGTCCAGCACGACCAGGCGTTGCGAGGCCAGGAAGGGCATTGAGCCGATGGCGTTGTTGAGGTCGTTTTCGCTGACGGTGCGCGCGTCTATTTTGGATGTGTTCATATCCGCCGAGGTGGGGTCGCTGAAGATGGAATCGAACTTTGCCACCCGTTTGCGGATGGCATAATCATCGTTGCCGAGGAAGATGTAGATGTGGGGATTGCTCATGTGGAGTGTCCGTTCCAGGTTGAATCATACCCCATTCATGCCTGAATATCCAGTTTCAGGTAGTATTCAATTCCGATGCGGCGCAGGAGAAAGCGCGCCAGGGCCGGGAAGGCTGCCAGCCCGGTTTCTGCCTCGACAAAACGCGGATTGGCCAGGGTGTAGTCGTGGTTCTTCCAGCGCAGGCCGCAGGTTTGGCTGGTGAGGATGTTCTCATACCAGTCCACTTTTTTGCCGTAGGTCAGGGCGATGACGAAGCCGTTGTTGAGTGGTTCGGCAATGATTGGGATGCGATAACGGTTGCCGCTTTTTCGGCCCGTGTGTTCAAGAACGGCAAAGTGTCCGAACTGCCTGCCTGACATATGAATCAGGATTTTGTTGGTGAAACGCTTGTTGATGCGCCTGACGCGGTCAAGCAGGGCCTGATTCACGATTTTGCGCCCGAGGCCGGGCGGTGCGATTTGCGTTTGTGGAACTGTTTGTAGTGCGCCCTGACAGGCGGCAGGAAGGCGAACAGTAAAATCAGCAACCCGTTGGCGGCGGTGACATATTGGATGGGCCACCTGAACCCAATCAAGAATCCCTGGATGACAAGCCAGAGCAGCAGCCCCAACCCGAGCAGCGCCGTTGCGCCCCAGGCCCAGTGCGCTCTGGTGCGGCTGAACAGGGATTGCAGCCAGGGCCAAGACGGGCGGGCCAGCAGGCCGTAGATAAGCGCGAGCGGCATAAGTCCCATGACCAGCAGCAGGAACAGCCCCGGCAGGAGGTAATCGGAAACGGGCAAAAGGTCGAGCACTTCGTCCATTTGCATCGAGGCTCCGGAGGGGTCGAGCAGCATGGCAATTCCCCCGTATAAACCGCCAAAGGCCAGGAAGAGCAGCCAGAAGGCAAGA
>JAWOIR010000371.1:0-4961 GCA_046484545.1 Anaerolineales bacterium | reverse complement strand
CCTCTCCGAGGACGTCGAGGGTGAGGCACTCGCCACGCTCGTCGTGAACAAGATCCGGGGGACGTTCGCGTCCGCAGCCGTCAAGGCTCCCGGGTTTGGTGAGCGTCGCAAGGCAATGCTCCAGGACATCGCCATTCTCACCGGTGGCACCGTCATCTCCGAAGAGGTCGGCCTCAAACTGGAGAACGTGTCCCTCGACATGCTGGGCCGTGCCCGCAAGGTCGTCATCTCCAAGGATGACACCACGATCGTTGACGGCAACGGAGGCGAAAGCGACGTCGCCGCCCGCATCAAGCAGAGCGCCACCGGTTCCGCCGGAACAATTGCCAGCGGCGATTACTTGAAACAACTTTTCCCTGAGAGTAAAATCGCCGCCAGCGAAGCCCTGCAATGCCCGACCCTGCTCGAAAATGGATTCGGTTCGCATCGCATCGAAGGCATTGGCGACAAGCACGTTCCCTGGGTGCATAACGTCAAGAACACCGATATGGTGGTTGCTGTTGACGATAATGCTGTCGTCAACCTGGCGCGTCTGTTCAACGAACCGGCGGGCAAGCAATACCTGGCCTCGATTGGCATTTCCGAAGCGGATATCGCCCAACTCGACCTGCTCGGCTTCTCCGGCATCTCCAATGTGTTGACGGCCATCAAAATGGCAAAGTACTACGAAATGGGCGAGAACGATATTGTGCTGACAATTGCCACCGATTCGATGGATTTGTACCAGAGCCGCCTGCACGAAATGCACGATGAACTGGGCGCGTATAGTGATCGCGATGCCTCCGCCGATTTCGCCCGCTGGATGATAGGGCAATCGACCGACAACATGCTCGAACTGCGCTACACCGACCGCCGCCGCGTGCATAACTTGAAGTACTACACCTGGGTCGAACAGCAGGTCAAAACCTACGAAGAAATCCAGGCCATGTGGTACGAAGACGACTTCTGGCCCGGCTTCCAGAAGCAGGCCGATGAAATCGATGAATTGATTGTCGAGTTCAACAAGGAAGTCGGCCTGGCATAACTGCCAAATTCAGTTGCCAATAACTCACCCCTCTCCCAATCGGAGAGGGGTGGCTCTTTGGGAATTCCCGTGATAAGTCCTCGCATTTTGGGGTGAGCGCGCGCGCTCACCCCAAAATGCGGTCTTCTTTACTGCACTGTAACTATCAGAGAACCAGATGGGTTTTTCTTAATCAGGGCATTCGCCTGAGGGTATAATTCAGCCCTGTTACGGAGGAACCAAACCATGACCCAGCTCGACGGCCAGCAAAAGGCCCGTTATGTGCAGGATATTTTTACCCGTATTGCCCCGCGCTACGATTTGATGAATCGCTTGATGACCGGCGGACAGGACATCCGCTGGCGGCGGGAAGTCATCCAACGCGCCGCTTTGCATCCCGATTCCGCGTTGCTCGATCTCGGTGCAGGAACCGGCGACCTGGCCCGAGAAGCTCTTGACCAGCAGCCGACCGCCCGCATCACGGCTGCTGATTTCACCCTCGAAATGATGCGCGCCGGACGCAAGCCGGGCGACACTTTCGGCTGGTCGAGTGCGGACGCGCTTTCGCTCCCTTTTCAGGATGAGACTTTCGATGCGGTTGTTTCCGGCTTTCTGATGCGCAACGTCGTCGACTCTGTCATGGCTTTACGCGAACAATTGCGCGTCCTCAAGCCGGGCGGACGCATCGTCATCCTCGACACCACCCGTCCGCGCCGCAACCTGCTCAGCCCTTTTATCTGGATTCATTTACATATCATCATTCCGACCTTGGGGACGTTGCTCTCCGGCCAGCGCGATGCCTACACCTACCTGCCCGATTCGACCGAGGCCTTTCTGAGCGCGGAAGAGTTGGCCGCCCGCATGATGGGGGTCGGCTTCCGTGAAATCGGCTACAAAAGGCTGATGTTTGGCACAATTGCCATGCACTGGGCGCAAAAAGAACAATGAGCGAAGTACGCGACCTTGAAAAAGCCGCTCTGCGCGGCGAACCTTCTTATGTCTGGCGGGCTGGGCAACAGCGCCGCCTGGGCATGATTCTCAATGCCGCCGAAGACCGGGTGCGCGGACAAGTTCTCGAAAATGGCTGCGGCGTTGGCATGTACGTCGAACATCTGGCCCCGCTGGGCGGTCAGATGTTCGGGCTGGAATACGACTTCGAGCGCGCCGTCGAGGCCGCTTCCCGTTCCCCGCGCATTCTCAATGCGGCGGGCGAAAACCTGCCTTTTCCTGATTTGTCCTTCGACCTGATTCTAAGCCACGAAGTGCTCGAACATGTTTTGGATGACCGTCAGGCCATGGTCGAGATGGCGCGGGTGCTCAAGCCCGGTGGGCGGGCGGTGATTTTTGTCCCCAATCGCGGCTATCCATTTGAGACGCACGGAATCTACTGGCGCGGAAAATATCACTTTGGCAATATCCCGCTGGTCAATTACCTGCCCCGCCGCTGGCGCGACAAACTGGCCCCGCATGTGCGCGTTTATTCCGGCAGGGATATGCGCAAGTTGTATGCGGGCTTGCCATTGAAACTTGTTGAAGGTTGTGTAATTTTCGGGGCGTATGACAACCTTATTGCCCGTTTTGGCGCGATGGGAAAATTACTGCGTTCACTTTTGCAATTTTTTGAAAAAACACCCCTGCAATCGCTGGGGCTGTCTCATTTTATTGTGCTGGAAAAATTGGAGAAATAACGTTACGCTATCGTTTGCGCTTTTCCCACTGATGCGCAATAAATTGAACCAGGGCCATGCCAATCCAGGCCAGTGATGTAATAAAAACAAAGGGGATAAAAAACATCAACGTCCAAAACATCTCGTCCCAGGCGAATTCCCACCAGGCGCATTCGCGCTCGTCATTTGTAATCCCGTAGCAGATTCCTTCCCAGTTCATTGTGGTTGAGATTATCCCAATCATTGGAACAGCCAAGCACATCAACATCGCAATCGCCAGGAAAATCAATTTGATGAAGTTAATGGTTCGATTCATGGCAGGCAAATCTCGCTTCTTTGGGAATTCCCGTGATACTTCTCCAAAGTGCGGCCTTTTTTACGGCAATTATCAGAGAACCAACGACTCAAAATAAACAGGGATGTGGCTATCCATCCCTGTTTATTTTGACTTTCAAGGAGAAATTTCTTAATTGCCGTTCACAAACTGGCCGAAATGGGTGGATTTCAGTTTGTTTACCAGTTCTTCCTGAACCTCGCACCAGATTGGGCGCATTGGGCAGTCCGCATCAAAATTGCAAGCGCCCTCATCATGGACGCATTCATTCAGCGTAATCGGCCCATCAATGGCCTCAACCACATCCAGCAGGTTGATGTCTTTCGGGCTTTTGGCGAGCGTTACCCCGCCGCGTGCGCCGCGTGAAGTTTGCAACAACCCTGCAATCGAGAGTTGCGAAATGATTTTTGCCAGGAACGAAGGCGGAATCTTTTGTTCTTTGGCAATTTGGCTGGTCGCCGCTCGTTCGTTCTCTGCCAGTTTGGAAATATACAGCACTGCGCGAATGGCATAATCGGCCTGACGTGTAATTTGCATCGCAACCTCTCCAATAACGGTATTTTTACCAAGATATATCCATATTCTACAAGGTGTCCACGCTTGGCACAAGTGATGTTGGTCACAGATAAAATATGACCTTTTACTCCAATTAATTATTACGCCAAATTTACACTCGTACGCGTTTGCTCGCTTTTCATGCCGAATAATCTTGTCACCAACGGATTGGGGCGCACCCCAATCTCATAAATGATGACTGAAACCAGTACTGCAAAGAAGTCTACCAAAATGAGTGTAAGCGCCCCCTCCCCAATCAGCCAGCCCAGTTTACCGGTCAGGTAAGACTGCACTGGATTGTGGAAAATCAAAATCAGCACAGAAATACGCCCCATATACGAGAAAAAGCGTATCGGCCACGACGGGCCGCGCGCCAACTGCTGCGAAATCGTCAGCACAAGCACAATCCCGGTCAGGGCTTTGAGCGTATTCAGGAGCGGTTCATCCCAGCGGCGCGTATTAAGGTCAATCATGCCCGGTGAGAACCACAACAACCCCAACAACAACCCAGCCGAACCGAGGGTAACCCACCAGGGCGTAAACCAGCCCTCCGGTACATTGCGATAAACCTCGCGCCCCAGGATGAAGAAAAAGCCGCCCACCAGCGCCAGGTCCAGGCTGAATGGCAGGCCTTGCAGGGCAATACTGCGTCCGAACAGATTCAGGTCGAAGGATAAAAAGGTACTGAGAGTCAAAACGCCTATCGCCTGCATGACCGCCAGCGCAATCCAGCGTATCCAGGGCAGATTGAAACGTCCGAACAGGCGATAAAAGACGAAAGCCACCAGGTTCATCACGAACAGGGCCGGCAAAAACCACATCGCCACCCAATCCAGGAAAAACCCGTTCCCGTAAAACGACTTAACAATTCGCCCCCAGGCAATCGGCAGGCCCATTTTCCCCAGAAAAATCTCGAAAAAATAAATCAGGAAAATCGCAAAGAAATACGGCAGCAGCAGGCTATTAAAGCGTTTTTTGAGCAACTCCCAAAAACCGATTTCCGGTTTGAAAAACATTCCCGAAAGAAAGAAAAACAACGGCATGTGAAACGCATAAATCAATTGGTGCAGGAAAGGCGAAACCAACTGCAAGCCGTTATGCGCCAGCACCACCAGCAAAATACCAATTCCCTTGGCAATGTCGATATAAGCAATTCTTTGGGACATCGGGACTCTTCTCCTGTCTGTAAGTTAATCGCCAAATTCGAACGTTCGCATCCCCTCGACGTTTGTCTGCACGCGGAACAAACCACCCGAAGCCGGGAACGCCGTTAAATCAGATTCATCCAACCCCAGGCGGGCCGACGTGACGTAAAGGACATCCTGCCCCGAGCCGCCGAATGCGCACGAGGTGATGTTTTTGGCCGGGAAAGCGATTTTTTCGAGCAACTGGCCTTTTTCTG
>JAWOIR010000369.1:0-8652 GCA_046484545.1 Anaerolineales bacterium | reverse complement strand
GCCCTTTTCCCTGACCTACCCAGGCCGCCTGGATTGCCGGTTCGGCAGACAGGAAATGCAAGTTGCCCTCCAGCGCGGGGTGCTTCTTCAAACCGGCCAGGCGGGTCAGGAAGGGCTGTAATTCATAATCGCCCCATTCGATTTTATCAATATCAAATAGCGACGGTGTGTGCGTCGCCGCCGACTCCTGCCCGGCATAGATTAGGAACGCGCCGCGATTGAAGGCTGCGAACGCCGTCCAGGCCAGGCCCTGACTTCGGCTGGGGGCCAATCGCATGATTCGCATCTGGTCGTGATTTTCGACACAACGCATCTTGACAGAATTGCCCGGGTAAATCGCATCCTGGAAGCGCAGCACCTCCAGGTAACGCTTGACCGGCCTGACGCCCTGCACAGCCTGCTGGAAAAGCGGCCAGATATCATAATCATAGGTCAGGTCAAAGGCCGCGTACAGTTCGCTGTCTGAAAGGCCTGAAAGGCCATTTTCGCGGCGATGATTGACAAAGGAAGCGTGAACCGACTCCGCCAGCCAGATAACGCCCGGCCTGACCTTTTCGACCTCGGCCCGCGCCTGAATCCAGAAATCGAGCGGCAGGAGTGACGCCACGTCACAGCGGAAACCGTCCACACCGAATTTGGCCCAATTCTTGAGCGTCGTAATCAGGTAGCGGGTCAGGCTGGGGTTGGGATGCTTCAGGTCAATCACATCCGACCACTCTGGGACAGTCGTCACGGGTCGTCCGTGGGCATCCTGGTGAAAATGCTCGGGATGTTCGGCCACCAAAACGGAATCATGTGCGGTGTGGTTGTAAACCACGTCAATCATCACTTTCAACCCCAGGCTGTGGGCTTTTTCGATGAAGCGGGCAAAATCCTTGCGCGTGCCATATTCGGGGTTGACGCCGCGATAGTCCTGAATCGAGTACGGACAGCCCAAACTGCCCTTCTTGTTCAGTTGACCGATGGGGTGAATGGGCATGAACCAGACCACGTCCACGCCCATGGCGCGAATGCGCTCCAGGTCAGCCTCGACATCGGCGAAAGTCCCGTTGGGGCCATGATTGCGAACATAGACTTCATAAATAACAAAATTACGATAAGAGAGCGGGGTATCTACTGCCATCACAGTGCCTTTCCTGAAAACCTAACGTCCCAAAATCTGTTCGACTTCCTGCATCTGGACAGGCGTTAGCGGGCCAAACTGCATGGCGCGCGAATTTTCTTCAACCTGTTTGACCGTGCGAAAACCGGGAATCGGAATGGTCTTCTCACTGCGTCCCCACAACCAGGCCAGCGCGCCCTGCGAGAGCGTGCGCCCGCCGCTGGTCAAAATCTCACGAACCGCCTCAACCTTTTGCATAAATTCAGGATTAGCCTGGCCGTCTTTGAAATATTTCATCCATTCCGGGCTTTTTTCGCCGCGCACATCATCGATGGACGGTTTGACACCGGCCACATATTTACCGGTCAGCAAGCCCATCGCCAGCGGGCCGCGATTAATGGCCGCCAGGTTGTGCCTTTCGCAAATCTCGATTACTTCAGGATTATCGTCCAGCACATTCAACTGCAACTGGATAGCGGCACAATGCTCGCCCCCGGCAAAGAACTCGGCACTTTTCGGGAAATCGGTACTCCAGCCATAGGCGCGGATTTTTCCTTCCGCCAGCAGCGCTTCGAGCGTATCACGCACCGGCCCGGCTTGTTCGGGTGGAAAGCCGTTATCATGGAATTGATACAAGTCGATATAGTCCGTCTCCAGGCGGCGCAGGGAATCTTCACAGGCCTGGCGGATGCCTGCCGGGGTCGCATCACTGCCCGTCACCTGGCGCGTGGCTTCGTCAAAAACAGCGTTGAACTTGGTCGCAATTACCACCTCCCCACGCCGGCCAGCCAGGGCGCGCGCCAGCACACGCTCGCTATGTCCAGCTCCGTAAACATTGGCGGTATCAAAAAACGTCACGCCCAACGCCAGGGCCGCATGGACGGCGCGAATGGACTCGTCATCATCCACTTCGCCCCAGCCCAAAGGCATTTCTCCAGCCCAAAAAGGGCCGCCAATTGCCCAGCATCCCATGCCAAGCGCGCTAATCTCAATACCTGAACGTCCTAAAAATCGTTTCATGATACTCTCCTTTTCAATTTTTCCCACAAAATAGATTCTCTGATGTTTGCCGTGAAGAAGGCCATATTTTGGGGTACGCGTACCTCAAAATGTGGAGGACTAATCACGGGATTTATCAAAGAGCCACAAAATAATTACACAAACCACCCCTATTTTAGGCAATAAATCGATTTTGAAACGTAAACAATCTGCAAAAATTGGGCTACAATCGAACGCCTATGAACCCCTACTCCCACCTGGTGCTGGCACACCGCCTGCAAGATGAAATCCAGCCTGCCAACCTGCCCGATTACTATTGGGGAACCGTGGCGGCGGATACCCGCTACACCGCCCACGTCGCGCGCACCCGAACGCACCTGCCCCCCGAAGAAATCCTGGCCTTTCGCGCCCGCTACCCGGAACTGGAATCCTTCATCCAGGGATACCTGATTCACAGCCTGGCAGACGAAGTGGAACTGTGGGCTTTGCTCGAACGACGCTGGCATCTGCGCCCCTTCATCCAGCTTCTGCCGCTCAAACTGACCTCGGTGGTGATGGAAAGTTACTTTGTCGAGCGAAATCCGCTGGCGGTCAGTATTTCCGGCAACCATAACCCGATGCTGGCAGCCCTGGGCATCCCCCCGGCAGCCGCCCACGACTGGCGCGACCTGGTCAACAGCGTCATCGCCGAGCCTTCTTTTGACTCTGTCCTGCGCCTGTTCGCAATCCTGGGCAAAGACAGCCCCAGACTTCAAAAATATCTCCAGGCTGCCAAGCGCGCCAACCGCATCCCAATCGCCAAAAGCATCCTGTACAAACTGACCGACCCGCCACGCCTGTTGCAAAGTGTGGAAGATTTCGTCCGCGATAAGCCTGAATATAACCAAATAAAATCCTGAAGGTTCTTTGTTCTTTGCCCCAAAATGCGGCCTTATCACGGGAATTCCCAAAGAGCCAACCTGAACCACTACATTGTCAGACAAATTAAGGGTACAATTAAGGGGCAATCGTTCACTCACAAATATTTCTCACAGGGGAAAGCATTTCAGGAGACTGTCGTCATGAACCTGTCACTGACCATTAACGGAATTTTGCACACGCTGGACTGCCCAGCACACACCAGCCTGCTGGCCGCCCTGCGCGGACTGGGCCTGCACTCAGTCAAGTTCGGCGATGAACATGGACTCTCCGGCTCTGATACTGTTTTGCTGGATGGGAAACCGGTCAACGCCACGCTGATGCTTGCCGCTCAGGCCGAGGGGCATAAAATCGCCACTCTGGAAGCCCTCGGCGAACACCCCGAACAGGGCTGGCGCAAAACCGACGGCCTGCACCCGCTGCAACAGGCCTTCATCGAAAGCGGCGCCATCCAGTGCGGATACTGCACCCCGGCACAGATTCTCGCGGCCAAAGCCCTGCTCGACAAAAACCCCAACCCAACCGAACCCGAAGTGCGCGAGGCGCTGGCGGGTGTGTTGTGCCGCTGTACGGGCTATCTCAAGCCGGTGCAGGCGGTGATGAACGTAGTAAATGGTAATTGGCGAATGGTAAATGATAATGTCAAAGGTCAAAAGTCGCAGGTCGAAGAACCGGAGAACTGGATAACCGGAAAACCAGACGAACCAATTACCAATCCCCAATTACTAACTCAAACCCTCCCCAAAATCGTCCTCGCCCCTGAAACCGACAAATGGCAGGTGGTCGGCAAGCCCGAAATCAAGGTAGATGCCGTCAAACTGGCGCAGGGCAAACCCGCTTTTGCCGCCGACATCGAACCGAGAGCCTTACTCCACGCCAAAGTGCTGCACTCGCCGCACGCCCACGCCCGAATTGAGCGCATCGATGCATCCAAAGCCCGCGCCCTGCCCGGCGTCGCCGCGGTGCTGACCTGGCAGGATATTCCCCGTGTCGTTTACTCCACCGCCGGGCAATCCGACCCGATTCCGGGGCCGCTGGATTGCTTCTCGCTGGATAACAAAGTCCGCTTCGTGGGCGACCGGGTGGCCTTTGTGGCCGCTGAAACGCCCGAAATTGCCGAAAAAGCCCTCAGCCTGATTGATGTCGAATATGAAATCCTGCCCGCGATTTTGGACGTACGCGAATCGCTGGATAACCCGGTTATCCTCCACGACCAGCCGGAATACGTCAATTTTGCCGATTCCGACCCCAAGCGCAACCTGGCCGCCCACATCCGCATCGACATCGGCGATGTGGAAAAAGGCTTCGCCGAAGCCGATGAAATCTTCGAGGCCGAATACGAAGTGCCGAAGGTCCAGCAGGCGCACATCGAGCCGCACGTCTGCGTGACGTACTGGGACGAAGACGACCGCCTAGTGATTCGCACTTCCACACAAGTTCCATTCCATGTGCGACGCATGTTGGCGCCCGTGCTGGGACTGCCCGTCAAGCGAATCCGCGTCATCAAGCCGCGCATCGGCGGCGGATTCGGCGGCAAGCAGGAAGTGCTGATGGAAGACGTGGCCGCCCACCTGACGATTGCCACGCGTCGCCCGGTGATTTACGAATACAGTCGCGAGGAAGAGTTTATCGCCGCGCGCTCGCGCCATCCGATGAGAATCCGCATGAAGACCGGCGTTAAGCGTGACGGTACTATTACCGCCAATTCGATGTACGCGCTTTCCGACACCGGCGCAAACGGCGCCCACGCTCTAACCGTGACCGGCAATACCGGGCACAAGTCCATGGCACTCTACGTCGGTGATGGCGAATATCGCAAAAACCCGAATATTCGCTTTTACGCAGATATTGTTTACACGAATACGCCGCCCGCAGGCGCCTTCCGCGGCTATGGCGTACCGCAGGGCTACTGGCCGCTCGACCGACATCTGGAGAAAATTGCGCGAAAAATGGGGTTCGACTCGCTCGAATTCCGCCTGAAGAACACCATCCACCCCGGCGAATATCACCCCTTCAGCACCGCCTGGAACGAAGGCCGCGAACCGCGCCCCGAAATCATCCACACCGTCGGGCTGGAACAGTGCGTGGCGCAAGGCAAAGCAGCAATTGGATGGGATGATAAATATGGAAACGAAGCCTGGCGAAATTCGTTGTCCGGTTCTCCAGTTAATCAGTTAGCCAGTTCAACCGGAAAACCGGAAAACCGGGTAACTGGAAAACAAAAAAAAGGAATCGGCGTCTCGCTCGTCATGCAGGGAACCGCCATCCCCTACCTCGACATGGGTGGGGCATCCATCAAAATGAACGACGACGGCTCATTCAACCTGCTCGTCGGCGCAACGGATTTGGGGACAGGCTCAGACACCGTCCTGGCACAGATGGCCGCCGAGGTGCTGGGCGTGCCCATCGAGGATATGATTACCTACTCCTCCGACACCGACTTTACCCCCTTCGACAAGGGCGCGTATGCGTCTTCAACAACCTATATTTCAGGAACAGCCGCAGTCAGGGCGGCGGAGATTGTGGCGGAGAAAATAAAAGCAAGAGCCGTTGCAATGTTTAAGGTTGAAGGTTTGAATGTTGAACCTTCCGACCTGAAACTTGCCAAACGGCAGGTCATCACCCCCGATGGCCGCTCCATCCCCCTGAGTGAAATTGCCCTTGAATCGCTCCATCGCAGCAACCAGGAGCAGATTATGGGTGTGGCGTCGTATGTCTCGCCCTCCTCGCCGCCGCCGTTTGCCGCGCAGTTCGCCGAAGTAACGGTAGACACCGAAACCGGGGCTGTGACGGTTGATAAACTCGTCATGGCAGTGGACAGCGGCATCATCATCAACCCGCAAACGGCTTCCGGCCAAATCGAGGGCGGCATGACGCAAGCCCTGGGCTATGCTGTCTGCGAGGAAATGGTCTACGACGAGAAGGGGAATGCCCGCGAGCGTGATTTCCGCGACTATCACATCTTCCAGGCCGACGAAATGCCCGAGTTGGAGACGATTTTTGTCGAGACTTTCGAGCCGACGCATCCGTTCGGGGTCAAGGCAGTGGCCGAAATCCCGCTGGATGGCGTTGCCCCGGCAGTCGGGAACGCCGTTCGCGACGCGCTGGGCGTGGATGTGGATGTCAACCCGGTCACGCCGGAGCGGGTCTGGCGGGCATTGAAGGCTAAGGCGTCTTAAGCCGCCGGGTCAGGTCGAACAAAGCCTCGAGCAATCTCTTGATATATGGGCGCGTTTCCTCGTCCTGAAGATTGCCATTTTCATCAAACTTGGATTTGGCATCAAAAACCAGCACTTGCGGCGCGGTGACGGCAAACATATTCAAAGCCGTCGCCACCTGGCGCAAATGGTATTGGGCGCGCGTCGTGCCAAAATGGCCGCCCGCGCCCAGGATTGCCAGCGGTTTGCTGCTGAAAACATTGGGAGCGCGCGACCCCCAATCGAGGGCGTTTTTCAGTACACCGGGGATGGAATGATTGTATTCCGGCGTGGCAATCAGCAGGGCGTCAGCCGCCTGGACTTTGTCACGAAAAACCTGTACAGGTTCAGGAAAGGGGTTTTCGATGTCTTTATTAAACAGTGGGATTTCGGAAATTTCCACAATTTCAAGGGAAACATCCCCCGAGAGCAAATCAGCCGCAGCCCGTAATAAACCGCGATTAAACGAGTTCCGGCGCAGGCTGCCTGCAAAAGCGATAATGTGAATAGGCATGGTTTTCATCCTTCTTGTGATGCGGGAGTATTGCCCTAATTTTATCCCCCTTTTGGGCTGATAATGGCTCTTTGAGAATTTCCGTGATAAGTTCCCGTATTTTCGGCAAACGCCCAGAGAACCCTGATAACGACCGTTAAAAATGCTATAATCGTGCTGATAATTCAAACAGCCAACAGGATTTCACCCATCAACCCTGATTAAAAATGATTACTGCCCCATACTGCTCATTTTTCCTGGTAGAAGATAACGTCGCAGACGCCGAACTGGTTATGCGCGCTTTAAAAAAGGCGGAAAAGTCTGTGCAGGTTTACCTGGCGCGGGATGGCGAACAAGCCCTGCAAATGTTGAACAACTGGCCGGGGACATTTCCCAACCCCCTGGTCATTTTGCTCGATTTGAAATTGCCTAAAATTGACGGGCTGGAATTGCTGAAAAGCATCAAAACAGATGAAAAGTTAAAAGCCTTTCCGGTTATTGTGCTGACATCATCCAATCAAACCCAGGACATTCAAAAGGCGTATCAAAACGGGGCCAATTCATATGTCACCAAAGCGATTGATTTTGACGAGTTTTCAAGAAACATCGAGACAATTCAAAAATATTGGTGCAAACTCAATGTCTTTCCCTACTAATATTAAAGCGCAAGGTTGCATTGCTGCTGCGCATTCACTCCCAGAGATAACCGAAAAATGGTTGTGCGTGGGGGCGTGCACCCCCACGCACAACCATTTTTCGGGATTTTCTTGGAACTTTGCGCTGTAATACTAACCCATGACCGAAATCATCAAACAACCCAACAGCAAAATGTGCTTTATCTGCGGGCTGGAAAATCCCGTTGGATTAAAGCTCAAAATCTACCAGACTGAACCGGGCGTCATCGAAACCACCTATACCGCCCCGGAGCATTTCCAGGGCTATCCCGGAGTCTTGCACGGCGGGATTGTCGCCACCATCCTCGACGAAATCAGCGGGCGGGTGCACATGGGCGACCCATCCGCGCCGAGGTTTATGTTCACCGGCAAACTGGAAGTCAAATACCGCAAGAACGTGCCAACCGGCAAACCGCTCAAAATCGTCGGTAAAGCCGGCAAATCGAAGGGCAAGATGGCCGAGGGCTGGGCTGGAATCTACGACGAGGCCGGGACGCTGCTGGCGGAGGCCAATTCGATGCTGATTGACGTGCCACAAGAGATGCTCGATTCGGCCAATCTGGAAGAACTGGGCTGGAAGGTTTACCCGGATTAGCGCATCCCGCCAAAGGCGGCGAAGACTCTGTTTTTGTGCAAAATTTCGACAGTAGAAAAACCCACCTCGCGCAGCAAATCCAACTGAAACAGGATTGAGCGCGGGGTGTCTTCTTTTTCGATGTAGGCAAAAACCGTGTCGCGGTACGCCTCCCCCCTCTGCGCGGACAGGTACTCGCCATAACGGGCTTTCATCAGCGATTGCACCGGGGGATGTTCATGTTCGACCATATCCGAAATCCAGAGCGAGCCGCCGGGGCGCAGGGCGCGGAAGCATTTAGCAAAGACCGCGCGCCATTCCTCGTCCGCGCGCAGGTGGTGGAAAACCGCCGCGGCCAGGATGATGTCAAATTGGCCCTCGCCCAGCTCGAGGTCGCGGATGTCGGCCTGGTGCGTGACGACCCGCCCGCTCGTCGCTGCCCCGACCCGCTGCGCGGCGCGTTCCAGCATCGGCTGGCTCAAATCCAGCAGGCTGACGTTCAGGTTCGGGACGTATTCCAACATTTTGAGCGCATAATTCCCGGCCCCGCAGCCGATGTCGAGCAAATCGGCGGCATGCGGCGCGCAGGCTGCCGCGGCACGGGTGATTAAATCCATAATCAGGGGCGAGTCAACTGCGGCGGCATGACCGGCTTCGAGGTCGGAAAAGCGCTCGACATCGTTATCGAAACGCTG
>JAWOIR010000364.1:0-5070 GCA_046484545.1 Anaerolineales bacterium | reverse complement strand
CTCACCGTCGGCCTGAAAGTCGAATTCGGGGGCGGCATCCGCGACAAGGAGACCATTCGCATCCCGGTTGAAATGGGCGCGGAACGGGTTTTTCTGGGCACCGCCGCCATCCAGAACCCCACGCTGGTAAACTGGGCCATCGCCCGCTACGGCCCAGGCCGCATTGCCGCCGATATTGGCGTGCGCGATGGCAATGTGATGATTCGCGGCTGGCAGGAATCCACGCCGCTAACCATGCTTGAAGCCGGGAAACACTTCCGGGCGCAGGGGTTGGAATGGTGCGTGCTGACCGACGTCCGCCGCGATGGGGTCGGGAGCGGCGTCAGCGTAGAGGCTGCCGTCGAACTGCAAATCGCCAGCGGGTTGAAAGTCGTCGCCTCGGGCGGTGTCTCCAGCCTGGAGGATGTCCGAAAAGTCCACGAGGCCGGGCTGGCAGGAGTTATCATCGGACGGGCGTTGTATGAAGGAGCAGTGTCATTGCGAGCCGCTCTTCTTGCGGCGAAGCAATCTCCGGCTAAACGGTGAAAACTTATCGATAAAAATTACCCCATTAATCGGAGATTGCTTCGGGCTTCGCCCTCGCGATGACATCCATGATGATTTTCACCGCCCGCTCTGTCCCATTCTCGGTTTGGATTTTTGTCCCCAGGCTCTTTGCAGCTTCACGAATTTCGCTCTTTAACACAAACCGAATCGCTTCGGCCAAACTCTCCGCCGTCAATTGCTTGTGCGGAAGGCTCGTTCCGACGCCCAACTCACGCACCCGCCGTCCCCAGGCGGGCTGATCCAGCCCATGCGGGATGACAACAGACGGCACACCTGCCCGCAATCCCGCCGCCGTCGTGCCCGCCCCGCCATGATGGACAACCGCCGCCATGCGCGGAAACAGCCACGCGTGCGGCGCGCTTTCGAGCGTGAAGATGCTATCGGACAGTGATTCGCCTGAGCCGCCCTGCCAGCCGGTTGCCAAAATGCCTCGCTGACCGGCAAGCCGCAAGGCTTCGGCCACAGTGCGGGCAGTCTGGGCGGCCTGCTTCGGGTCACCAATACTGCCAAAGCCGACGTACACCGGCGCGGGGCCGCGCTCGAGAAAACTTGTCAGCGCGGCGGACGGCGTCCAGCCGGGTTCTTCATCCAAAAACCAGAAACCGGTATGATGGACATGCGGCGGAAAATCGTCGGCCTGCGCAAACACATGCGGACTGCACGAAACCACCGTCGGGTGCGAGGCGCGGGTCTGGCGTGGGAAGGGGCTGCCAAAGTCAGCGGGCAGGCGGCCAAATTCCTGCTTCCAAAAATCGGCCAGCCCGCCGCGAGAAACCATCCAGAAAAGTTGCTCAAAAATGCGATGCGTCAGCAAGTTATAGGCTCTGCCCAGGCGCGGGCCGTTGTAAAAAATCAGCGATGGATGGGCGCGGGTCGGCGCAAGTGGAAAAGGCGCCGCCAGCACCGACGGGATTCCGCGCTCCTGCGCGGCGAAATAGCCAATCGCCAGGCCGGGATGATATACAATCAGGTCGGCGTCCTGGCAGGCCGCGAAAAAATGTCCTTGCAGGGCAAAACCGAGTTTTTTCAACTCATTGAAACTGAGTAAAAACTTAAGCGGATTATCTGCCTGGCGGGCATTGTCGGCCACGGCGCTGTTCATCACCCCCGCCAGGTCGCCGGGGATGGGTTGAAACTCCAGCCCCAGGCCGCGCACAAAATCTGCAAACGCCTCCAGCGTCACCAGGCGCACCTGCGCCCCTGCTTTTTTTAGCGCCAGCCCCAGCGCAAGATAGGGCTGAACATCGCCGCGTGAACCCATTGCCAAAATTGTGATGAGCATCTTCTCTCCGTGTGTGTAAGGGCTACCCATCCAGGCCAGCGCTTCTGCCTTTTTGCACAGTAGATTTGCCGGAAAGCGCGCCAGTAATGCCCGGGCGGGTCGCCCCTACGAATTATTGAAATGTGCGACCAACTTGGTCAAAATCGCTTTGAACTGACGCGCCTCGTCCGCCGTCAGCGCCGCTGCGATAAAATCGCCGTACTCCTTGAGCGTCTGGAACTTGGCCTGAACCAACTGCCCGCCCGCCTCGGTCAGCGCTACATGAAAAACGCGCTTATCCGTCTCCGATTGGGTTTTCGAGACAAAACCGAGCGCCACCAGCTTGTTAATGGCCGCCGTCGCTGAAGCCTTTGAAAACCCCAGCCGGGCGGCCACCTCGCTCACGGTTGGGCTATCCAGCGCCGCAATCGCGTCAATGTATTGAAACTGGCTAAACGTCAATTGCGAAAAGCCCTCGCTTTGCTGTTTTTTGAGCGAATGGTCGAGAGTCGCAATAAATTCAAGCAGGATTTTTTCCATAGCGCACCTTTCGGTTAGTTTGACTAACTAATTATAAACGATTTTGGAGATTTTTATGATAACTTTGGTGGATTACAAAGCCGGGAATTTGACCTCGGTTCGACGCGCGCTCGACCACCTCGGCATTCCCAGCCGCATCAGCGCCGACCCTGAACTGGTTCGCCGTTCCGAAAAAATCATCTTCCCCGGCGTCGGGGCCGCTGGCGCGGCGATGAACGTTTTACGCGAACGAGGGCTGGATGCGGCATTGAAAGATGTCTACGCAAAAGGAACGCCGATTTTGGGCATTTGCATCGGCTGTCAGATTATTTTAGAGCATTCGGAGGAGGATGACGCGGCATGTTTGGGGCTTTTATCTGGTAAAACGGTGCGGTTTCCCGTAGTAGGGGCGACCCGGCGGGTTGCCCCTACCATCAAAATTCCTCACATGGGCTGGAACGCTGTGACCGTCACCCAACCGCACCCACTCCTCGCCCATCTACGCCCCGGCGATGAGTTCTACTTCGTCCACTCGTACTACCCCCAACCCGCCGACCCCGGCCAAACCTACGCCACCTGCGACTACGGCGGCGAGTTCCCGGTGGCGATTGGCAAAGACAACCTTTTTGCGGTACAGTTTCACACCGAGAAAAGCGGAGCGCTGGGGTTGCGAGTGTTGGAAAATTTCTCGAAATGGAAAATATGAGTCAAAAGTCGAAGGTCAAAGGTCAGGCGGCTTTCGACTTTTGACCTTCGACATGAAGGATGAATTTATGCTCTCAAAACGAATTATCTCTTGTTTAGACGTGCGCGATGGCAAACTGGCAAAATCCGTCAAGTTTGTGGATACCCGCGACATCGGCGACCCGGTGGAAAAGGCCAAAGAGTATTACGAACAGGGGCTGGATGAACTGGTCTTTTACGACATCACCGCATCCAGTGATAATCGCGGGATTATGCTCGATGTGGTCAGCCGCGTGGCCGAACAGGTTTTTATCCCCTTTTCGGTGGGCGGCGGCCTTCGGACTGTCGAAGATTGCAGTCGAGTCCTGCTTGCCGGGGCGGAAAAGGTCAACGTCAACAGCGCGGCAGTCAAAAATCCAGGCTTGATTGCGGAAGCGGCGAAAGCCTTCGGGGTGCAGGCAGTCGTTTTATCGATGGACGTTCTCAGGGTAGAAAAATCCCCATCCATCCCCAGCGGATACGAAATCGTCATCAACGGCGGTCGCACACCAATGGGCCTGGATGCCATCCAATGGGCAAAAAAAGGTCAGGAACTGGGTGCAGGCGAGATGGTGGTCAACTCAATTGACGCCGACGGCACAAAACAAGGCTATGAACTGACCCTGACGCGCCTGATTGCCGAGGCTGTTTCGGTGCCGGTGATTGCCAGCGGCGGCGGCGGCAAGCCCGAAGACCTGTACGATGTGCTGACCGAAGGCAAAGCCGATGCCGCGCTGGTGGCATCCATGCTGCATTATGGCGAGTATACTGTGGGGGAGATTAAGGAGTATTTGGCAGGGCAGGGATTGAAGATAAGAATGGTTAATCGTTAATCGAGAACGGAGAATAGATAATGACAAAATTAACCATTAACCATGACCCCTTAACCAATCTGAAGTTTGACGCCAACGGGCTGATTACAACCGTCGTTCAAGACGCCGCAAGCAAAGACGTACTGATGGTGGCCTGGATGAACGCCGAATCGCTGGCGAAGACGCTTAAAAGCGGTGAAACCTGGTTCTGGAGCCGCTCTCGGGGACAGTTGTGGCACAAGGGCGGAACAAGCGGCAACACCCAGCGAGTCGCCGAAATCCACTACGATTGTGATGGCGATACGTTGTTGGTGTTGGTTAACGCAAACGGCCCAGCCTGTCATACCGGTGAAATTTCCTGCTTTTTTCGCAGCCTGAAATAAAAGGCCATTTAGGAATTCACGTATTAAGTCCCCGTATTTTGGGGTATGAGCGCGCATACCCCAAAATACGGACTTTTTCACGGCAAAAACCAAAGAACCAGGTAAAATCTATCTGGTATGGGTTGTGCAACTTATGCAGGCATAACGCATCGAAAGAAAAGAGGAGCGCATTATGCAAAGAAAAACACGTCGTTCAAAAACTGCCCGCCCGAGCCAGGCCAGGCAGGAAAAGAAAAAATTACAAATAGGTTTGGTCGTCATCCTGTTGGCTGCTGTTCTGCTGGGCGCAATTTTTCTCTCAAGCACCGGCACAGGGCAAGCCAGCCAGGATTTCCCGGCGTTCGTGAGCGTCCAACAGGCTTACGAACTTTACCAGCAGGAGGATGTCTTTGTGTTGGACGTGCGCGAACCGTTTGAATGGGACGAGGTTCGCATCCCGAACACAACATTAATTCCATTGGGGCAATTGGCCGGGCGCGTGAATGAAGTACCCAAAGACGCAAAAATTGTCGTGGTTTGCCGCTCCGGGAATCGTTCACAAGAAGCTCGCGACATTCTGTTGCAAGCCGGGTTTGAAAATGTAACCAGCATGAACGGCGGCGTTGTCAGTTGGCGTTCGATGGGCTACCCCACAATTCCATAAAAAGTTTTAAACAAATACGGCCTGCCAGTTTTTGCTGGCAGGCCGTATTTTGTTTTAATCCCTTTGGCATTCTTCAATCGCCCGCAAGACCCCCTCGGCAATTTTGGCCGGACGCTCGGCAATGCCGGAGACCTGTGCAGATTCTCCCCTCGGGTCGACTTCGATGACCTTGGTCTTGACTGC
>JAWOIR010000341.1:0-3406 GCA_046484545.1 Anaerolineales bacterium | reverse complement strand
CCGACAGCCCGGCGAACAGGGTCGCCGGGCTGTCGGTCTTTTTCCCCGGTGAACTCTGGCCCTGGCTGGTCTTTGCCGCCTCGCTAGCCGCTGTCAACGCCGACACCTGGGCCACCGAACTGGGCGTGCTCAGTCCGTGTCCGCCGCGCATGATGACGAATTTGGGTAAAGTGGTGGAAAAAGGCACATCGGGCGGAATCTCGTTATTCGGCACCTTCGCCGCCCTGGCTGGAGCCGGTTTAATCGGCACTTTGGCCGGAACATTCTCCCCCGTGCCTCTCTCGCCGTTAAACGGACTTTCACTCACGCTCTGGGTGACGTTCGCCGGGCTGGCCGGTTCGCTCGTGGACAGTTTTCTCGGCGCGACGGTCCAGGCCATCTATCGTTGTTCGACCTGCAACAAAGAGACCGAACGCCACCCAGAACATACCTGCGGCACGAACACCAGCCTCCAGCGCGGATTCGCATGGCTCGACAACGATTGGGTCAACTTCGCTTGTGGACTGGGGGGTGTTTTGTTTGTGTTGGTTGCGCTTTTTTAACTTGTCATTTCGACGGAGCCGCGCAGCGAGAGAGTCTATTTACATGCGTATCATTTGAACTTATCGCCAGAACTCCGGCAAGAAGATTCGCAGGGCGCCATCGAGCAGCAAACCAATCATGAACAGTCCGCCAAAGGCGCGGTTGTTGGCAAAGGCCAGGGGCGCGAAGAAGAGCGGCCAGCCGCCCTGTCCGTCGGGGAAACCTTCGGGGCGAGATTCAGGCCGGGGCTTGAGAAAGTTTGGCAGAATCCGGCGCAGGGTGGGCAAAGCCAGCAGGACGAGAAGCAGGACAGGGGTAAAGTAACGCATCCCAATCATCCCCAGGACGAGGATATAGGGCAAAACCATCATCGCCACAACGGCGTGGCGCGAGGCTTTTTCACCCAGCAACACAGGCAGGGTGTAGATGCGCTTTTCGGTATCCACCTGGATTTTGTCGATGTGCTTGCCGAAGATGACGGTGGTGACGCCGAAGTAGTAGGGAATGCTGGCCCAGGCCACGTTCCAATCCCACGCGCCGGACAGGACGTAGTAGCCGCCGCCAATCATGAGCGGTCCCCAGACGAGCAGCACAGCGATTTCACCGAGGGCGATGTATTTGAGCGGCCAGGTGTAAAACAGGACAAAAAACGCGCCCAGGCCGAGCAGGAGCCAGATGACCGGGTCGTTGCCGTTGCTGAAAATCAGGTATAGGCCGAAGATTAGGGCAAGCAAGCCGGTTCCTGCGGCGTAGGCCAGCAGTTGTTTGGTTGTCATCAGGCCGCTGGCGACGGGTTGCGGGCCATACAGGGTGCGGAAGTAGTTGTCCTTGTCCACACCTTTGACGAAGTCGGTATAGTCGTTGAACAGGTTATTGGTGGCGTGCGCCAGAATCAGGCCGAGGGTGAGCGCCAGCCAGGGCAGCAGGGCGAAATGTCCGTCGCGGGCGGCGAACAAGCCTGCCAGCGCCGAGGAGATGAAGGTCATGACCAGCACCGCGGCGCGGGTTGAAATGAGCCAACGAGAGATGAAATCGAGCGCGTCCCATTCTTGTTTCGAGACGGCGGGAATGACTTGCAGGGCTTTTTTCCACATGGCGAAGTTCATTGCGATTCTCCTAAAGGGGATATGGGATAGATTATATCCGATTTAGGGGCTGCCTAATCCTCCACATATGGAACATAGTCAGCCCTGGCGACGCCTTGCTCGATGGCTTTTTGGGCCACCGCGCGCGCAACCGCCTGGTGGACTTCCTTGTCGAGCGGGTTAGGAACCAGGTCGGCGCCGGTGGCTTTGTCGGCAATCGTTTGGGCCGCGGCGGCCAGCATCTCGTAGGTGATTTCGCGGGCGTTGGCATCGACCGCGCCGCGGAAAATGCCGGGGAAACCGAGCACATTGTTGACCGATTTACCGTCGGCGGCGAAAATCGCGCCTTGCGCCAGGGCGACTTCCGGCTCGATTTCGGCGTTGGGGTTGGAAAGCGCCAGAATGATTTGGCCCTTGCGCACCATTTCAGGCTTAATCAGCCCCGGCGCGCCGGTGGTGGCGATGACAATGTCGCAATTCGCCATGATTTCGGACAACGTGGAGGGCTTGCCGCCAGCCTGACCGAGACGTTCAAGGGCATCCTGGCTCAAATCCGCGCCCCAGACCGGGTTGCCGGTCATGCGCATCAGCATTTTGGCGGTGGCGTATCCGGCAGCGCCCAACCCAATCTGTCCGATTTTGGCGTTTGATAAGGAAACGCCGGTTTGGCGGGAAGCAACCATCAGCGCGGCAGTCGTGACAACGGCTGTGCCGTGCTGGTCATCGTGCAGGACAGGGATGTCGAGCATTTTTTGCAGGCGTTCTTCAATCTCGAAACAGCGCGGGGCCGAGATGTCTTCCAGCTGGATGGCGGCAAACGTGGGGGCGATGTTGGCAATCGTGCAGATAATTTCTTCGGTGTCTTTGGTGTTGAGCAAAATCGGGATTCCCGACAAGCCGACCAGGGTTTCCATCAGCATGGCCTTGCCTTCCATGACGGGCATAGCGGCCAACGGGCCGATGTCGCCCAGCCCTAAAACGGCGGTCCCGTCGGTGACGATGGCGACCATGTGGCTGGTGGAGGTATACAGGCGAGCAAGGCCGGGGTCCTGGGCAATTTTGCGACAGACATCAGCCACGCCGGGGGTGTAGACCCGCCGCAAGACCGCCAGCGAGGTAATCGGGTAGCGCGAGCGGATGGCGATTTTGCCCTTGACGTGCATTTCCAGCACTTCGTCGCGCACGTCCAGCACCTTGACTTTCGGATGCCGGCGCATGGCCTCGATGATTTCCTCCATCTGTTCGGGCGAATTGGCGTAGATGGAAATATCGCGTACCACGTGCAGGGATGTCTCGGTTAATAACTGGATTGCGCCCACACTGCCGCCGACATCGGCAATCGCGGTCAGCAAACTGGCCAGGGCGCCAATGCTCTGGTCGTTGCGAAAACGGACGGTGCGCATGACTTTGGGTTCCCAGGGCATCACTCACATCCTTTCGAGCAGGTCAAAAATTTGGTCGTGGGTTTGGATGATGTCACAATCGGCTTCGGGGAAAACGCCGCGCGGGTCGAACAAGACCGGAATCAGCCCGGCCCGGCGCGCACCGATGATGTCGGCATAGTAATTATCGCCAATATAAATGGCTTCGCCCGGCTGCACCCCGGCGCGTTGGGCGGCCTGCAGAAAGATTTCGGGGGCAGGCTTCCAGGCCTGGACTTGGCCTGCGGCCAGGGCAAAATTGAGATAGTGCCAGATTTGTTTTTCACGCAGGTAATCATCGAAGGGTTGGCTGCGGTTGGAGACTACCGCCAGGGCGTAGCCGCGCGTCTGCAAAGCGGCCAGGGTTTCGGGGACGCC
>JAWOIR010000133.1:0-6826 GCA_046484545.1 Anaerolineales bacterium | reverse complement strand
ACGATGGGGCCGGATGACGCCCTGCGCGCCGTAAAGATGCTGACGCCGAAAACCGTCATCCCGATTCATTTTGGGACATGGGGATTAATTGAGCAGGACGCGGCAGCCTGGGCGGCCCGGGTGCAGGCTGAAAGCGGCTCGAAAGTGGTCGTTCTCCAGCCCGGTCAATCCTGGATTTTGGCCTGAATCCTGTTTCGATAACGGAATCCAGGCCCAGGCTTTGTCCGCGCCGCTTTGTCTTCTGTCCCGGCTATGACGAAGAGTCTCTTTAGGAATTCCCATGATAAGCCCCCGCATTTTGGGGTATGAGAGCGCTTACGCGCTCTCATACCCCAAAATGCGGCCTTCTTTACGGCAAATATCAGAGAACCGACGAAGATTTTATCTTTCGTTAATAAATTCGGCGTATAATTGTCTTGTTACTATAAATATTTCACAGGAGGAACATAATGATTTCCAAAGTTATGCAAGATGCAATTAACGAGCAAATCAACAAAGAGTTGTACTCGTCGTATATCTATCTCTCAATGGCTGCCTATTTTGAATCCGAAAGCCTGCCCGGGTTTGGTAACTGGCTGCGCATCCAGGCCGCGGAAGAAAACGAACACGCCATGAAACTATACGATTACCTGCTCGAACGCGGCGGCAAGGTCGAACTGAAGGCCATCGCCGCGCCCAAAGCCGGCTGGAGTTCTGCCCTGGAAGCCGTCGAACAAGTGCTTGAACACGAGCAGTTTGTCACCAAGTCGATTCATGACCTGTACGAACTGGCCGTCCAAGAGAAGGACTACCCCACCCAGGTGATGCTGCACTGGTTCATCGAAGAGCAAGTCGAAGAGGAAGCCAGCGCCACCGCCATTCTCGACAGTATGAAGCGCATCGAATCCCATCAGACCGCCATCCTGATGCTCGACCATCGCCTGTCAAAGCGCAAAGGCGACGAAGACTAATCGTTAACATTTCTTTAGGGCGACCCAATCGGGTCGCCTTTTTTTATTTGGATGTCGTATAATATTTTTGGCCCTTTGAGAATTCCCGTGATAAGCCTCCATATTTTGGGGTGTCAGCGCGCGCGTTTGCGGCGCGCTGACACCCCAAAATACGGCCTTCTTTACGGCAAATATTAGAAAACCATATTTTTATCCTTTAGACCCGGAGGCAGCAATGCTTGTTGTTATCAGCGATGTCCATTTGGGGGATAATTCATGCAGCAAATCAATTTCACCGAGCGCGTTTTACCTGTTTTCGAGTCACCTGCGCGAACTGGCCCGGCAGGCATCCTGGCGCGAAGACAACACCTACCGGCCCATTGAGAGCATGGATTTGTTGCTGATGGGCGATATCCTCGACCCACAGCATTCCACTCTCTGGCTGGATACCCAGCCCGACGACCCGGATTACACTCGCCCGTGGACCGATTTCCACGCCCCGCAGTTCGCCGCCAAACTGCAGGAAGTCACCCGCGCCATCCTGCGAGAAAACGCTGAAAGCATCAAAATCCTACGCGATTGCGTTTATGGCAGAATGATTTCCCTGCCTCCGGCGACCGCCAGCGGCACACCGGATTTTTCGGCATCTGAATATGTCTATCCGACGGTCAGAATCCATTATATGGTCGGCAACCACGACTGGTACTATCGCCTGCCCGGCCCGGCCTTCGACCAGATTCGGCAGGAGGTCATCGAAACCTTTGGGTTGAGCAATCCGCCCGATAATTTCCCCTGGGAGGTACATGAACTGGAGTCGCTTGAAGATTTGTTCGCGCGTCACAAGTTTTATGGCCGGCATGGCGACCTGTACGACAAATTCAACTATGACGCCGAGCAAGGACGCAATGCCCCCGCCCTGGGCGATATCTTTGCGATGGAGATGCTCAACCGCTACCCGGTTGAAGCAAAAAAACAGTTCGGAGATGAATTGCCCCCGGCCCTGCTGGACAGCCTCGGGAAATTGACCAACATCCGCCCTTCCCTGGTGACTCCGCTGTGGATTAGCGGACAAATCAAGCAACACTCCCAGGATAATAAAATGAAAGATGAACTCAAGAAACTCTGGGACCGAATGGGGCAGGAATTTCTCAACCTGGATGTGGTTCGCCAGGCCGATAAAGCCTTCAGGTTCGACATGGTTGATGCCCTGGAAATTGTTTTGGGCCTGGCCCGGCGAACTTCGTTTCGACGCATTAATGATGTGGTGATTTGGGTGCGCAACAATATGTGGGGAGGCAAAGTCTCTTTTATTGCGAACGCCCTGCAGGAAGATGCCTTTTTGAAAGGCACTGCGCGCTATATTGCTTACGGGCACACCCACCATCATGAAGTCGTGCCACTCGATAGCGATGGTACTCCGCCGGCAACGGCTTACCAAATGTATATGAACACCGGTTGCTGGCAATCGTACTATACCCTGACCGCCAAAGACCCCAAAGCGCAAAAATTTGTGCCTTATAAAATGCTCTCTTACCTAGTTTACTATTGTAACGACCAGCGAGGCGGCCGCCACTTTGAATCCTGGTCAGGGGTGCTGGCCTGAAATATCGGAGTGGTGCAAATGCAAAAGACGCTGGCCATTTGCCAGCGTCTTTTGCATTTGCTGAAATTATTTGGCTCTTTGGGGTTTATCACGGGAATTCCTAAAGTGACTTATTTGTTGCTCAACGGCAAACGAATAAAGAAGGTGCTGCCGGGACGGGCTTCCTCGTCGTAGCCCGAACTCTCGACCCAGATACGCCCCTGGTGGGCTTTGATAATTCCGGCCGCAATTGCCAATCCCAGCCCCGGCCCGCCGCCTTTGAATGTGGTGCGGCCCGACGAGTGTAATTCCACCTTGCCCAACTGGTAAAGTTTCTCAAAGATGATTTTATGATTGGCCGGGTCAATGCCGATGCCGTCGTCCTTGACGATGATATCCAGGCATTCGCCCATGCGTTCATCGCTGACCTCGGCTGCGTCAACTGTAACTGTGCCGCTATCGGGGGTGAATTTGATGGCATTGACCACCACGTTATCGAGGGCTTTTTGCAGCAGTTGCGAGTCGGCCATGATATAAGGCGCGTTACGAACGCCTTCTTCAATGGTCAGGGTGATTTGCCGCTGCGCCAGGTCTTCCTGGTAATCGTTCTGGATTTGGGTCAGCATGGGCGCAATGGCGGTTCTCTCCAGATGCGGTTTGATGGTCTGGCTGTCGAGTTTGACCACATCCAACATGCTGTTGACAACCTGGTGCAGGCGGTCGGTTCCTTTTAGCACCCCATCCACCGCCTGAACGAGCATATCCTGTTCCTGGATGGCCGGAACGCCGCGCAGCATGGTCAGGTAGCCCTTCATCACGGTCAGCGGGGTGCGCAGTTCGTGCGCGGCAACCTGGATGAAGGATGTCTTGTTTTTGTCAAGTTTTTCGAGTTGATGGTAAGCGATATTAAGTTCCTCGACGCGCTGGGCGACCATACGCTCCATCATTTCGTTGAATTTATTTAATTCGTCGTACAGGCGTGCATTTTCGAGCGCGATGGCGGCCTGCATACCAAAGGTGGTTGCCAGCAACAGGTCGTCTTTGCTAAAGGCATTGGCTTCTTCGCGGGTGACGGAGAGCATCCCGATAACGTTGTTCTGCGAGTACAGCGGTACGCCCATCCATGCACGATGTAAGGGCAGCCACTCGACCTGCTTCCAGCCCGGGTCCTGGGCGACATCGTCAATCAACAGGGCTTCGCCGGTGCGCGCAATCTGGTCATAGACGCCGTCTTCGTTGATTTCAATTTGCAGGTTGTCCACTTCGGGGATGGGCGGGAATCCACGATGGGCCATGATGCGGGTTGTGCCACCCGGCTCTTCAAGCAGCAACGCACCACGCTCATAAGGCAAGACCTGGGACAATTGCTCCAGCACCTGCTGCGGCACTTCATCCACTTTATGAAGGGTCGAGAGTTGGCGTGAAGATTTGGACAAAGCCTCGGCCTGCTGGCGGCGGGTTTGTTCCGTACTGTATAGCCGGGCCAGTTCGCTGGCGGTTTGCTCGGCAACTTCTTTGGCTATTGCCAGTTCACCGGCACGTTTTTTGGATTCTTCGAGCAGGCGTTCGACTTCGCGCTGGGCCTGTTCACGCTGTTCGCCGAGCATGGTGCGCAACAACGCGCTCGAAATCAGGTTTCGCACCCGCGTATAGACTTCCCAATCTGGAGGCCCCATTTCCATCCAGATAAATCCGAAACGGTTCTTTGCCAGGGCCAAGGGCATGACAACGGCAGTATAACGTCGGTCTTTGGGCGTCAGTTTGGGAATCAACTGCCCGGTGGGCAAGGCTTCCTGTTTTTGCGGCATTTGCAAGCCTGATTCGTCATAGCGCATCAGCAGGTTGTAACTCCTGGAAGGCGGCAGGGCAACGGGTTCGGGGCGGGCAGAGTCATAATACAGCAGCATGTAAAAGTGCTCGATGCCCATGCGCGGGAAGTTTTCCTGCACGGCTTTGCCAATTTCGGTCATGCTCATAGCGGGGGCCATCGAGAAACTAAACCCCTGCAAAATTTCTTCCTGCTGTTCCAGTTTTAAACGGCGGAAAGCCTGGGCGCGCTGGGAGAGTTCGCCGACCAACATTCGCGCCTGCTGGAATAGATTTTCAGCCTTGAGGGTTGCTGGCTTTTCACTGATCCCGGCCAAGGCATGGCGGCGCAACATAGAGATGACGTTGTGCCACGAGGTGGTTTCTTCGTCGGCTTCCTGCAAAATCATCACCAGCGATTGGATGATACGCAGGAAAGTTTCACTACCGGTATCATCGCGCAGGGAGGCTAACAGCGTATCCCATGCCTGGCCGCAGGCTTCCTTGAATTGTGTGGCAATGGGCGATTCTTTATTGACCCGCGCAGCGGTCATCAAGGCGCGGATGGCGGCATCGCGTTTATCTTCCAAGTGGCCGGTGCGAGCGACTTCCTGCTGGCTGACTGCCGCCTGGGTGACACTTTCGGGTAAACAACCGCAAGACCAGCGCACGACCAGGTCTGCCGGAATTTTTACTTGCGCCTGCCGGGGCTTTCCGTCCATTAGGTCCACCAGCGACTGAATCGCCTGTGCGCCCATATCCACAAAAGATTGATGGACAGTGGTCAGCGGCACGCCCAGCGACTGGGCTTCGCGCACATCATCGAAGCCTGTGACGGCAATATCTGCGGGAACATTGAATCCGCGCTGCTGCAGGGCTTCCATCGCGCCAAAAGCCATACGGTCATTGGCGGCGATAATGACGTCTGGTTTGACCTTGCGCTCGTCCAGCAGGATACGCACAGCGGCGCGTCCGCTTTGAGCGTTGAAGTCGCCGTCTGTGACCAGTTTCCCATCGAATTTGATGTTATGGGATTTAAGTTCTTCACGATACGCGTGGAAGCGCTGGTCGGAATCGACCTGGTCTTTGATACCGCGAATAAAGGCCAGTTTTTTATGGCCGTGCACTTCAATCATGTGGCGCACAATGGCGCGCATCCCACCGATATTATCGGAGAGCAGGTTGGTGGCTTCTTCAATGTCGATAGCATTGACCACCACCGGTATTTTGGCGTAGTGCTCGTAAAAGGTTTTCAGGTCTTTGGGTTTGACGCCGTGGGCGATGTCGGCGGCCATAATCAGGCCATCAACACGGTCTGGCTTGGCCAGGTCGTACAGGCCGTATGAAGCAGTAAATTCCCCCGGAGTAATCAGCGCAGAAGGCTGCCCGCCGACAAAAATAACCAGGTTCAGGTCATGCGCCTGGGCCGCCTGGACGATACCAGACATGAAGCCCTGGCCCCAAACGCGACCAACCTGGGCGGTAAAAACACCTACTGTCCTGCGTTTCTTCGCCTTGCCTGTTTTTGTCATGCAGCCCTCTGCTGAGTGGATATTATCTCAATTATAAACCACCTTGTATGGTGGAATGTGGGTTGTCTGATATTTGCCGTATTAAAAATACCCCAGCCTCCACAGCGCCCCGGCTACAATCAGCATTTGCCCAAGATGGTAGGCTATCATGTATCCGACCCGGCGGGTGCGCAGTGGGCGGACGAATTTGTTCCAGGCCAGCAAGCCATCTGATGAGACGAACAGGAGTGCGCCCCCCGATACAAGCAAGGCAGCGTTAAGCGGCCAGTCGGCCCGAAACAGGGTTGCCAGGGCCGAGAGAAACATAATGCTTAAGATAACCAGGTAAGCCAGAATAGGTTTGCTCAAATGCCGCCATCCCTTTTCGCGCATTCCCGCCCGAACGCGCCTGTAAAACCAGGCTGCCGGAAGAGCGACCAGAATTGCCAGCAAAAGCATCAGCGGTGTTGGCAATATAAAAGGAAAAAGAAAGGCCAAAACATAAAGCAGATGGGCCAGCAGGAACATGACCAGGCCGAATATAAAGCGCTTCGGGAAGAGCAGCAGCAGGTCGCCGAGCATGGAGAAGAAAATAGCAGCGACAAAAAATGCCAGGCCATTTTTGAAATCTGGCCCGGCGATGAAAAGGATAATGAGCAGCACAGCCATAACTGCTGGTTTGAAAAATAGTTCGGCCTTATACCAGTATTTGTAAACGGTAATCCAGTGGATAACAGCCAGGGTGAGCGCAAGACCGAAGAGGAAAGGGGTCATTTGCGTTTTTTCTTCTCCAAGTTGAAGCCGAAGCGGCGCAGATAGTCTTCATTGTTGCGCCAATCTTTGAGCACCTTGACGCGCAGTTCGGTGTGAACCTTGCGCCCGCTCATGGCTTCGATTTCCTTACGGGCCTGGATGCCGATTTTCTTGAGCATTTGTCCACCTTCGCCGATGACGATGCCCTTTTGCGAATCGCGCTCGACGAAGATGGTGGCGGCAAT
>JAWOIR010000121.1:0-10699 GCA_046484545.1 Anaerolineales bacterium | reverse complement strand
GAATCGGTCAGCAGGTCGATGAAAATGTCTTTGGCTTTGAGCGTGAAGGGGTTGTATCCGGCGGCCTGGATGGCGGCTTTGCGCTCTTCGGGCGAGGGCAGGCGAATCGGTTCAACCATCTTAATGCGGAACGGTTCGGGGGAATGTTTGGGCATAGACTCTCCTTTTTTGTTTGGGAATAATCCCAGTGTAGCACGGGACTGCGCGCCTGTGATGTATCAAACGTCATGGAAGGTTGTCATGGTTTTTGGGAGTTCCCAAGATAAGCCCCCAAAAATGCGGCCTTCTTTACGACAAATGGTTCTTTGGGAATCTCCGTGGTAAGACCCCGTATTTTGGGGTATGAGCGTGCGCGCGTTTGCGGCACGCTCATACCCCAAAATACGGCACTCTTCACGGCAAATCCTAGAAGGGGACAAATAGCAGAGAACCAAAATGGTGATAGAATTCTTAATAGCAATTTTGATTAACACAAGTGAAAGGAGCAAATCTTATGCCAGACGAAACCAAATTCCCCCAGCCGCAAGGAGAAGAACACATCGAGAACGGCGAAAAGCCGGCAGATGTTAAACCTGAACAAGTTTTGGAAGAAGAACAGCCAGCCTCCCCTGAACAGGCTGAACCTGTAATCTCGCCTGTCCAGCCCGAACCAGTCCCGCCGACCGAGGGACAGCCCCCATCCCCGCCAACCTTCATGGACAAAATGAAGCGTTGGGGTATCTACGCCCTGATTGGGCTGGCGGTTGTGGCGCTCATCTTCCTGGCCGGTTTCCTGACCAGTTACTTTGTCAATGTGCGCCCTTTGCAGGCCTCGTTGGCTAATCAGGGTGAAGAACTGTCCGAGATTCAGGTAAAGTTGGATTCTCTCGAAAGCCGCAACAACGAATTGTCCGCCTCATTATCGAGCGCAAAGACACAAGTTTTCGCGCTGGAAGATGACATCCAGGCTTTGCAGGCCGACCTGGAAATGGCCGGAATGCACATGCTGATTCTGCACACTATCAATGATTTCAACACGGCCAATCTTGCCCTGTCCAATGGCGACATTTCCGGCGCAAAAGTTGCCCTTTTGGCGACACCGGAACGCATCGAGATTTTGCTGCCGCTTATCGCGACCGTTGACGCGCCGCTGGCAAATAACCTGGAAAGCCGCTTTGCGATGATACTCTCCAATCTGGAATCTGATTCTCAAACCGCCCAATTCGACCTGGGATTGCTGACTAAAAGTCTTCTAAATGTGGAGACTCTTCTTTTAGCACCGTAGTCACCACGGGAATCTTCATTTCCACGACGACGCCCGGCCCATCCGCCCTGTTGCCCAGGCGCATTGAGCCGCCCGCTCCCCAAACCAGGGTTGCCATTAGCGGAAAGCCCAGACCCATACCGGGCATTTCGCCGGTGAACGATTTTTCTCCCTGGAAATAGGGCAGCCAGGCCCAGCCCAATTGTTCGGCGGAGAGTGTAATTCCGTCGTCCGTAATCCGAATCATGACCTGGTCTGAATCGGGTTGTCCAATCGAAAATTCCACCTTCGGCGCGCGCCGGGGGTGGAATTTTTTTGAATTTTCAAGCGCCTCTCCAAGCACCAGGTCGAGCGCGTCGGGGGTCAGCGCGATTCGGGTTTCGGATAGGTCTTGGGGCATCGATAGTTCGATATCCTGTATTCCGTACTTTTCCCCAAGTTCTGCTACCATGTTCGGGATTTCTCCCACCGAGACCGGCTCGCCGATTTGAATTGAGAGCGGCGCATCCACATAGTTCAGCACGTCGCGCACCTGCCAGACCAGCCGCTCGGCTCCTTTGGCTGCAGTTTTCATCAAATCGCGGATTTCCTCGGCAGACAGGCGTTCCAGTTGGGAGTTGATGAGCGATACGCTGGTCGCCAGCAGGGAGACCGGGGTGCGCAGTTTGTGGGTGATGGTATCGTGGAAGCGGCGAATGTCCTGATAAATGGACAGTTTCTCGGTCACATCGCGCAATCGGACGATGCGCTGGGTTTCTGCGCCGATGTCGGTATCCAGGCCTTCCAGCACCATCCAGAAAGCGCGCGCGTTAATATTTTCGGGCCGCATCAGGAAGCAGGGCGAAGGGTCCTCGAACCAGGTTTGCCAGGTTTCAGCTGGCCGGGCGACATAATGAGCCTGTACAGCAACGATGAAATCCATCCCAACTGGGTCTTCAGGCAGGTTGAGCATGTTAATGGCACGCTCGTTGGCATATTGGATGATGGACAGGCTGTCGAGCAGCAGGTAGCCCTCCTGGGCATGGGCGGCCATCCATTTGAACCGTTCCAGGTCGGCGAACATTTTGTCGTAGTAACGCAGGCGGGTCAGGCTGCGCAGGCGCGCCAGCAGTTCGAGCGCGTCAAGCGGTTTGCTGATGAAGTCATCGGCTCCGGTGTCGAAGGCCTGGGCTTTGGCTTTGCGGTTGCGCGGGTCAAGCATGACCAGCAGGGGCGTTCCGGCCAGGTGCGGGTCGAGCCGGATGCGGCGGCAAATTTCCGCGCTGTCCGTCCCTTGCAGGTCACTGTCGAGCATAATTGCATCCGGCAACATCTCGTTTGCAATCCGGGGGGAGTTTTGAGGCGCGTCGCAAAATTCCAGGATGAACTCCTCGCGCGGCAGCAGGAGTGTCTCCAGGTAGTGGCGGATTTGCGCATCCGAATAGATGATAAGCAGTGTCTTTTTGTTGTCTGGCATGCTTACTCTCAGTCACAACATCGCTTCCATTTTAGCCGCTTGTCGTGTAATCTAACATTGGGAATCTGTGACAAAGGTCTCTGATATTTGCCGGTAAAATAGGCTAACTTTATTGTCGCCTTGAAAGGCGTAATTTTACTTATCGGAACGGAGTTGAGTATGAAACCAAAAGGCTTTACCACAAAGGTGCTGAACGTGCCTTTCAACAAAAGTGACCCTCATGGCGCGTTGCAAATGCCTGTTTATTTGTCGAACGCTTTTGAATTTGCCAGCGCAGAGGACCTTTCAGCGGCTTTCATGGGCACCAAGCCGGCGCATGTTTACAGCCGCGCGACCAACCCAACCATTGAATATTTTGAGATGCGTATCAAAGACATGACCGGCGCTACCGCGGTTACGGCCTGCGCTTCGGGCATGGCGGCCATCAGCAACGTTATCATGACCCTGCTTTCAGCGGGTGATACCATCTTGACGACGCGCCATCTGTTTGGCCATACAGTTTCCCTGGTTGAAAGCACTTTTGTGCCTTTTGGTGTCCAGTTTCGCTACGCCGATCTGACTTCGCTTGAGGATGTCGAAAGTAAAATTGATTCGACTGTTAAACTTCTTTTTCTTGAAACCATCACCAATCCGCAATTGGAAGTGGCTGATATACAGGCCCTGGCGCGATTGGCAAGCAAATACAATATTGTATTTTGCGTTGATACCACGCTCACTCCGCCTTATGTTTTCGATGCCAGGGCGCACGGTGTAAACCTGGAAGTGCTCAGCACCACAAAATTTATCTCTGGCGGGGGGACATCGGTTGGCGGGTTGATTATTGACCACGGCACTTATGATTGGAGCAAAAATGCGCGGATTGCGCCGCTGGTTGACAATCACGCTGAACTCGCCTTCCAGGTTAAACTTCGCAAGGAAGTTTATCGCAACATGGGCGCTTGCCTTTCACCGATGAACGCTTTCCTGCAAAGTATTGGGCTGGAGACCCTGGCTTTGCGCATGGATAAAGCCATCGAGAATGCTCATCGGCTTGCGGCCTGGCTGCAGGAGCATCCGCGTGTGAAAACTGTCAATTATCCCGGCTTACCCTCGTCGCCTTTTTATGCGCTCGCTCGCCAGCAATTTGGCGGCAAACCCGGCGCTTTGCTGACCTTTGACCTGCCTTCTGCCAATGAATGTATCGCAGTATTGAACCGCCTGAAAATCATCCGCCGCGCTACCAACTTCAACGACAACAAGTCGCTGGCAATCCATCCTTTTCACACCATCTATTCCGAGTTCCCGCCTGAAAAGCGGCTGGAGTATGGCATTCGTGAAGGCATGATTCGCCTGAGCGTGGGCATCGAAGATTTTGAAGATTTGCAGGCTGACCTGGCACAGGCGCTTTCAGTTTAACCACATCGTAAATATAGTTCACCAGAAAAGTTCTCACCAAATCGCATACTTGCGTGAAGGCTTTACGAATCACCCCACCCCCGGCCCCCGCCCCTCAAGGGAAGGGGGTAGGAGAAAAAACTTTTCTGGGCATTTATAACATCGCCAAGAAATGACGGAGTGGGAAAGTATCCACTCCGTCATTTCTTATTGCTCAGTCGCGCAAAAAAATGCTTACATCTTTAGCGGGTTTTAATTCCTTTTTGCGTGCTATTCCAGCCGCATAACCCAGGAAAATCATCCCCTGCGGCTGCCAGGATTCGGGCAACGCCAGCGCGTGCTGGGTTTCTTCGGGCGCGTAGAGCGGCCAGCAAATCCAGACCGAGCCGATACCGTGCGCATGGGCTGCCAGCATCAGTTGCAGTCCCGCCATCGCCAGTGACTGCGTGCCCATCTGTTCTTCCTGGGGGCTGGGGATGCGCATCGCTTCGCAATCTCGACACAACAGGATAATTCTCGGCGCTACATGGATGCGGGACAGAGAGCGTTCGACCCTTTGCCTGATTTCTGTTTCAGGGACGTTTTCTGCCGCCATGTCGGACTGCATCCGTCCGGTTAGGGCCGCGCCGAGGGCTTTTCTCGCGCCCTGGCCCTCGACTACTGCGAAGCGCCAGGGCTGCATCCCATGCGCGGATGGGGCGAAAGTTGCAGTTTCGAGGATCTCGCGCAGGGCTTCGTCGGGGATTGGTTCGTCGGTAAATGTCCGTATCGAACGGCGGGAGCGGAGAAAATCGTTGAAAGTTGAAGGTTGAAAGTTATTCATACCGAAACTGGATACTGAATACTGCCCTTCGACTTCACTTCGTTCCGCTCAGGGCTTGATACTGGCTAGTGTGCATCCATGTTTTCAGGCAAAACTTTGTAAATCACGCGCACCTCGTCGGGGCCAGAGCCTTGCCAGGGTTTGTTAGTGTACTTTTGTGCCAGTGCTTTGATATGCTCCAGCCCACCTTCTTCGGTGATTTCGACAACTCGTCCGCGAATTTGCAGGTAGCGGTATGGGTCGGCAGGGTCCTGGATGACCAGGGCCACATTTGGACGCGCGCGCATGTTGCGGTCTTTGACGCGCCCTTTGGCAGAGTTGATGAGAATGTGGTTTTCATCGTGATTGAACCAGATGGGCGTGACCTGCGGCGAACCGTCCTTCATCGTGGTCGCCAGGAACAGGAAGGCGCGGGTCTCGTCTTTCAAAAGGTCGTGGTATTTTTCGGGAATGGTTTTCATGTTCTCTCCTTCTTGGGGTTGGGGATAAACAGGTAGCGCATAAACTTGGCATTGAACCGGGTGATGATTTCGACATCGGCAGGTGAGCAGCCAGTGAGCAGCTTTATTTCGGCATCGCTTTTGCCGGTGTCAAAAGTGCAAAGGATGCCGGTCAATGTTTTTTCGGGCAACGAGCCGACCCAGACATCGATACCGTCTCCATCGGCTGCGCTGGTGCCTTCGAGATAGCCATAATCAAGCGGATAGACAAGGTCGGGATAGCGCGGATGTTGTTGCCCGCGTGGGCGGTCAATGACAAGGTTTTGCGTTTTGAACAGGGCGGCGAGCGTGTCCCAAAAGTCAGGCTTACTGTCTGAATTCATGGCGATGGTGGATGATGGAAGTTGTGCCAGGGATTTGATAACCAACGGCGATATTTTTAACGGAAATTTGCCAGTCTATGCTTCGAAAGGCCATCTTTTCCAGCGCGCAAGAGAGGTCCTGATTTGATAACTCACCAAAGGCAAGTGTGATATGCGGCATCCAATTTTGTGGGGCATAATGTGGGCTGAGTTCTTTGCCAATGGGTAAGATTTTTTCCCACACAAGTTGATGGATGCGGCTGAGTTCGGCAGTTCGCACAATGGGGATGTATAAGACCGGGTTCGGCCCGGCAAATATGCCCAATCCGGTTGCCTGGATTGTAAAAGGGCCTACAGACTTAGAGATGTCGGAAATTTCTAAGTCAAGCCTTTCCCAATCGAAATCTTCGGCAATCAGCCAGGAAAAGTGCGGAAACGGCGTGGTATTGATGCTTGAAAGCCCGCAATGCACGCCCAACTCTTGCCAGAGTGAGTGAATAATCTTTTCGTGTTTTTCGTCGAAAAGGGAGACCAGGGCGTGCATAAGAGCGACTCCTTACCTGAACATATCCTGCTCTTTAGGGCGCAGCAACTCCTTGAGCGACCCCTCGCGCAGTGGATACGGGAATCCGCGCACATGCACGGCGGGCGTGCCTTCGGCGGCCTGTCCCATCATCAGGCTGGCGGCGGCGGCCAGTTCATCGGCCACGCCAACAACGGTGATTTTTAGCGTATAGCCAAAAAGGTCTTGCCAACCGCGCTCATCGACCAGGCCAGGCAACCCGCTCAGGCCGATGGCGACGCCGACTGTTCCCTGCCGCCAGGCGCGTCCGTGCGAATCGATAATCATTACGCCCAGGCGTTTCCCGCTGACGGCCTCCAGCCCAGCGCGGAGTTCGGCGGCGGATTTATCCGGGTCTTCGGGCAGCAGCAGGGCGAATTGGTCTTGTGATTCTGCATTCTGCATTCTTCCTTCTGCATTTCCTACGTTGGACTGGTCGATGCCGGCGTTGGCGCACACGAACCCCAGGCGGTGTTCGACAATGGTCGTCCCCATACGCACGCGCAGGATTTCGCTGCTCTCTTGCAGGAGCAACTCTGCAATGCGCGGGTCTTTGCCGGTTTTTTCAGCCAGTTCCAGCGCGGCAGGCGAGGGATGGACGGTTGCCAGGTCCACCAACCTGTTCTCGGCCTTGCTGACAATTTTCTGTGCCAGGACGAGGATGTCGTCATCCTGCAGCGTGATTTCTGCCTTTTTGAGCGAGAATAGAATCAGCCCGGCAAGGTCATCGCCGGGTTGAATGAGGGGCATGTTGGGGAGGGGAGTGAGGGTGAGGGGCATTGCCAGTGTTCAGTACCCAGTGTTCAGTACCCAGTATCCAGTACTAACTGGTTACTGAATACTGGTCACTGATGGCTGACTCCCGTTATCTTGATTCCTGCATGGTTTGTGCCGTATTGCTTGTTGATGTAAATCAAAACCGAGGTCAGTCCTTCGACGACGACCGAGTTTTCGATGGGGCCGGCGTCCCAGCCGGTCAGTCCGGCGGCCTCAATCAGTTTGAGCACTTCCTCGCGCGCGGCTTTGCTGGTACCTGTCACCAGCACGTCACAGGGC
The DNA here is from genome assembly GCA_046484545.1 of Anaerolineales bacterium. Lineage (GTDB taxonomy): Bacteria > Chloroflexota > Anaerolineae > Anaerolineales > Villigracilaceae > UBA8950. The sequence goes on along the minus strand of JAWOIR010000121.1, from coordinate 3,383 downwards.
GGGTCGCCTTCGGCCATCAGGTGTTCGTGTGAGATGTTCTGGAAGGCATCCACGACCTGCACGCCCTCGCCGAGAATCTCGACCGATTCCTGGGCGGCGCTGCCTGCCGGGGGCATTTGCACTTTGGTGACTTTGGGCGGCATGAGCGGCACGGTCACATCCACCAGGATTTTGCCTTGCAGGGCGTCCTTGACGGTCAGCAAGGTGTCCTTGTGGGCGGCATACGGGACGGTCAGCACTGCAATATCGGCCTTTTGGGCGGCGGACAGGTTATCCAGTCCTTCGATAGCGGCTTCGTCGCCGAGTATTTCGGCCAGTTCAGCAACGGCGGCTTCGGCTTTTTCCAGCGTGCGCGAGCCGATGATGACTTTGTAGCCGGCTTTGGCCCAGCGGTAGGCCAGTCCCTTGCCTTCTTTTCCGGTTCCGCCGAGCACGGCGATGGTCATGGGTAGTTGGTTGGTCATGGGGGTTCCTTTGTAAGTTGGAGTCCAGCGCTTTCAAGGCGTTGTTTTTCGCGGGTGTATAGAGTGGGTAGGGGCGACTCGTCCCGGCATGACGAGATGCTGCTTCGCAAGAAAAACTGGCATGATTTTTCAATTCTTCGTGCAGGGTGGGTCGCCTTTACAGGATTATGCAACGTACTTGTTGTAGTTTTCCCATACCTTCGGGGCCAGTTCGCGGGCCTGGGCGGCGATTTCGGCTTCGTTGAGAGTCAGCAATTGGCGGTCACGCATCAGCCATTGGCCGTCCACGATGGTGCCAGTGACCGCGCTGTCGCGGAAGCCGAACAGAATGTGCCAGGGCAGGTTTCCGGCGCTCATCGGCGTGGGCGGGTGGTAATCCACCAGCATCAGGTCGGCGGCGGCGTCTTTGGCGATGACGCCCAGGGGGGTATCGAACATCTGGCTGGCAAAAGCGGCATTGTTGTAGATGGCCATGTCGGTGATGGTGTAGCCGCCCATGCGGCGTGGGTCTTCGTGGGCGATTTTGTGCAGCAGGTAGGCGGTGCGCCATTCGTCCCACATGGCGTTCGAGAAGCCGTCGTTGCCCAGGCAGACTTTGATGCCCGCTTCGAGCATGACTTCTGTTTTTGCCACGCCAACGGCGTTGTTCATGTTCGAACGCGGCTGGTGCGTGACCCAGGCGCAGCTTTGGGCCAGGGCCTGGATTTCGCTATCTTCGACATGCACGGCATGGACGATGATACTCTTTTCGTTGAGCGCGCCATGACGCGCCAGCCACTCGACCGGCAGTCCGTCGCCGCGCTTTTGCAGGACTTCGCGGTCATCGGTCGATTCGCTGACGTGGACGTGAATGCCCGCATCCAGGCCAGACATGGCTTTCAGGCAGGCTTCCAGCGTGGTGGTCGAGACGGTGTGCGGGGCGTGCAGGCCAAAGGCCGCGCGCAACAGCGGGCGACTGCCATCCGCAACCGATTTAATGAAGGTGATGTTTTCCTCGATGGATTCTTGCGTTTTGGCTTCGCCGTAGCGGTCGGTGGTTTCGTAGCACAGTGAGGCGCGCAGGCCGGCTTTTTCGACTTCCTCGCCGATGGCGTTGAGCGAACCGGTCAGGTAGTTTGGGGAGGCATGGTGGTCAATCAGGGTTGTGGTGCCGTGCTTGACCGCATCCACCAGGCAGACCAGGGCCGAAAGGCGAACGGCTTCTTCATCGAGAGCCTGGTCGAGCGGCCACCACAGGTTGTTGAGAATTTGCGAGAAGCGCACAGCGGGTTCGCCGGGGATGGCCATGCCGCGCGAGTACATACCGTAGAAATGGGTGTGGGCGCAGATGTTTCCGGGCAGGAGCAGTTGTCCACGCGCGTCGTACAGCGGGGCGTCGGGGTAGCGCGCTTCGAGTTCCGCGGAAGGGCCGAAATCGGCGATTTTGCCGTCCTGAATCAGCAGGGCGGAGTCGCTCAGAATTCTATTTTCGCGTTCCCAGGTGATGATGGTGGTGTTTGTAATCAGCATGGTTTATCCTAATCCGAATTGCATGGGCGCGGGCAGTTGCACCCCGCCGGCTGCATATTCTTTGAGTGTTTGGTAGACCATCTCTCTTTGGGGATGGTCAATAATGTAATAGGCATTGTAAAGCGTGCCGATGATGCCCTCGGATGGTTTGTGGCGCAGGTAAGCGAGCGCGGTGCGTTGTTCTTCGGGGTTTTCGCCTTTGAAGGCCTGGATGAGCATGTCGGTGGCGGCCTGGCCGGGGCTGATGCCCATTCCCTGCCGTCCGGCAAATTCGACCAGCCAGGGCATTTCGGAAGGCTCCTGCAGGCGGCGTGGGATGCGCGGGTTGGGGCGTTTGCGGCTTTCGAGCAATTCGACTGCCACGTTGCGCACCACCCATTGGGTATCTTCAATCTGGGTTTTTTGCAGCAGTTCTTCGGCCCATTCTTCGGGGATGCGCGCCAAACCGTAGACGATGGCGCGGCGCAGCAGGATGTCTTCGCTGGCGATTCCTTCGCGCAGGGCTTCGCGGCCTTCGTTGGGGTCGTTGGCCAGGGCTTCGGCGGCGGACTGGCGCAGGTCTTCATCTCCCTGCAAGAGGGCGGTGGCGACGTTTTCGAGCGCGGTCGGTGTGCCGATGGCTACCAGCGCAAGGCAGGCTGCGCTTTGGGTGTGGCCAACACTCATGGCGAGCAGGTTTGCGAGCGCATCTATTGATTTGGCGTCGCTCATCAGGCCGAGGCCCAGGGCGGCCAGTTGGCGCAATTTATCGGAGGGTGATTGCAGTAACTGCCTGAACAAGGCGGCGATGTGCGGGTCGCCGGTCAGGGCGAAGGCGGAGATAATTTCGCCGCGCAGGGCAAGCGGATGCTCGTCATTTTGCAGGACTTCGAGCAGGCCGGCAATGGCGCTATTTCGCCAGGGAGCGTTGCGCGGCGCGTGGCGTACCAGCATGGCGATTTGACGCTGGGGCCGCAGCAGGATTGGGTCATCTTCTTCATTTAGCAGGGTTTGAATCAGCGGGGTGGCATCGGTGAAGGCTGCCAGATAGCGCATCACCTGGGTTCGCCCGCTCCAGGCGGGTTGTTTAAGGATGGGTTCCGCCGCGCCGGGGCCGCGCAGGGCTTGCCCGGTCAGGTAGGCCGCAAAGGCCGGGTGACTGAAGCAAAACCGATTTTGAGGAAGTTTTTTCAGCAAGCCGCTCCCAGCCAGTTTGCCGACCAGGGAGGTATCTGTGACGGAGGTGGATTTCTTTGCCGGCTCTTTTTCTTTTTCTTCTTCTTGTTGGACAATTTCGGGCGCGGACTCAGGTTCGCCGGCTTCCGTTTCAACGGCTGGTTCTGGCTCAGGCGTGTCCTGCGCGATGACCTGCTCGAAGGCTTTGACCCACTCCATGGCCTGTTTCTCCTCGAAGGCGGCCATCTGATTCAG
>JAWOIR010000451.1:0-2761 GCA_046484545.1 Anaerolineales bacterium | reverse complement strand
GGCATAGGCGGCAGTTGAAAAGGCGCGCAGTACGTCAATGACCACCACGACACCGTTGGCCTGGTGGCAATCCGCAAGGCTGGCAAAATGAAATTTCAGGGACTGTGACATACGCTCATCTGCTCATAAACCTGTTTGAAACTCTCCTCGTCCGAAAGCACAATCAGGGTGTCGCCGCCCAATAGGACTGTACCACCGTTTGGAACCAGGAATTCTTTTTCCCGTGCAATCAGGATGACCAATAGGTTTTCGGGCAAACCCAACTCGACGATACTTTTCCCGTTGCAGGTCGAGTTTTCGGGGATGTGAATCTCCTTCAGTTCATCGGTAAATCCGCGCATGGGGTTGACTTCGATGGGGTAAATCGGCTTTTTGACCATTGGCTCATCCACCCCCAGCCAACGCGCCACCTGTGGAATGCTCGCGCCCTGAATCAAGGCCGAGGTCAGCACCACGAAGAAGACGATGTTGAACATCAAATCGGCTTGCTCGACGCCTGCTATCAACGGGAAGGTTGCCAGGATAATCGGCACCGCGCCGCGCAGCCCGACCCAGGAGATGAAGGTCTTTTCGCGCAGGTTCAGGCGGGTGAGGGCCAGACTGACAAAAACGCCCAGCGGACGCGCCAGCAGTATCAGCGCGACGGCAATCAGCAGGCCGGTTCCCATGACCGGTGTAATTTTGGAGGGATAGACCAGCAGTCCCAGGGTGATGAACATGCCAATCTGCATCAGCCAGGCCAGACCGTCGTGGAAGCGAATCAGGCTGCGGCGGTGGATAAAGTCGTGATGACGCGCGGCAATCCCGGCGATGTAAACGGCCAGGAAGCCGTTACCACCCAGCAGGGTGGCCAGGCCGTAGGTCACGAAGACGGTCGAAAGCGTCAGCACAGAGTACAGGCCGTCGAAGCCGAGATGCAGGTGATTGGCCAGCCAGGCCAGCAGCCAGCCGAAGGCCAGCCCGAGTGCTGCCCCGACGACGATTTGCACCACCAGCGAAACCGCCAGCGATTCGGGGGCGAAGTCGGGTTGTATCAGCCAGGTGGTCAGCCCAATGGTCAGGAAGACGGCCATCGGGTCGTTCGAACCGGATTCGAGTTCGAGCAGCGGGCGCAGTTGTCCTTTCAGTCCCAAACTTTTGGAGCGCAGAATCGAAAAGACTGCCGCCGCATCGGTCGAGGAGACAATCGCACCGAGCAAAAGCCCTTCCAGCAGCGAAAAACCGAGCAGGGTCGTGGCCACCAGCCCAACCCCGGCGGCGGTCAGCAAGACGCCGAGTGACGAGAGCGCGATGCCGGGCAGCAGCACCGGGCGAATGTCGCGCCAGTTTGTATCCAGCCCGCCTGAGAACAGAATCAGGTTGAGGGCTACAATCCCAATCCACTGCGCCAGGCCAGGGTCATTGAATTCGATTCCCCCAATGCCTTCAGAGCCTGCCAACATGCCGAGGGCAAGGAAGAATAACAGGGCTGGCACGCCAAAGCGGTCTGAGACCTTGCTTGCCAGCACGCTGACGAGCAGGAATCCGGCGATACCCAGCAATAACCATTCAATCGACAAGTTTGCACTCCTGGGGTTGCAATGTCAGCGAGGCGCTCTATGCCGACACATGCGCTGGCGCGCAGTGCCAGTGAGCAGTCTCCCGCTAAACGGTCAAAACTGACCTTCATGAGATTGCTTCAGCGAAAAAACATCGCTTCGCAAAGACACCGTTATTTTGTCATGGTTTCTTGAGAATTTTATAGTTGGATTTGGTGTTTTTGCCTGCAACGGAAATGTTTAACCGCAATAGTCATGTGAGATACATGTATTTTAGCGCAAAAAACGGCGCGGCCAAAAGCAACATTTTGGCTCTCTGATATTTGCCGTGAAGAAGGCCGCATTTTGGGGTGTGAGCGTGCGCGCTACGCGGCACGCTCACACCCCAAAATGCGGGGGCTTATCACGGGAATTGCTAAAGAACCAACATTTTTGCGTCCTTTCCTGTATACTCACCGGGAATCCACAAAGGAGCGCGCTCATGAACCTGGTTTCCGTCCTGCTGGCTCTCTTGCCGGTCGTCATCATCCTGGTTTTGCTCGTCTGGCGGCGTAGTCCCGCCGACACCGCCGGGGTGATTGGCTGGCTGGCCGCCGCGCTGGTGGCCTGGCTGTATTTTCAGACCCCGCTTGCCAACACCCTGGTTATCAGCCTGGCGGGGGTGGTTGCCTCCCTGCCGATTACGCTCATGGTGGCCGCCTCGCTGCTGCAAATCACCATCATGAGAGAAACCGGGGCCATCGACCGCGTGGTGGCGACCATAAAAACCATCGCGCCGGGCAACCAGGTCGCCCAAATCCTGATTCTCAACATTGGCATTGGCACGCTTCTGGCGGCCCTGGGCGCAACCCCGGTCTCGATTTTGCCGCCCATCATGCTGGCCCTGGGCTACTCCTCCTTTGTTGCCATCGCCTTGCCCGCCCTCGGTTACGATGCGCTTTGCTCGTATGCCCTGCTCGGCATTCCGGTGGTGGTCTTTTCCAACTTCGTCGGCCTGCCGGTGGATGAAGTCGGCGGCTATTTTGCGCGCTTCATGCCGGTCATCAGCACCTGCATCGCCCTGTCCATGGCGCGGTGCTGGGAGAGTTTCCTGCGGTAACCGTTGCCATTGCCAAGCAGCCGGGCACCAACGCGGTCAACATCGCCAGCTCACGGGGCAGGTAAGAGCGCTCCTGAAGGACGCGAGCGTTCTCGTGCGACAGGAGATCTCGCTCGCCAAGTCC
>JAWOIR010000427.1:0-35914 GCA_046484545.1 Anaerolineales bacterium | reverse complement strand
CCCGGCGGCAGGTTCTTTTGCGATGACGGCCTGAGTAATGCCGATGACCGACTGGCTGGCGGCAGTGCCAAGTACGGTTTGGGCCAGTTCAAGCGTGATGTGGTCGCCGGTGGAGGCCAGTTGGTCGAGCAGGGAGATGGCATCACGCATCCCACCCGCCGATTGGCGTGCAATCATCGTCAGGGCGTCGGGGTCGGCGTTGAGTTTTTCTTCCTTGCAGATGAGTTCGAGTCGGCGGGTAATTTCGCCCAGCGGGAAGCGCCGGAATTCATGCCGCTGACAGCGCGAAAGCACCGTAGCCGGAATTTTGTGCATTTCGGTGGTCGCCAGGATGAAGATGGCGTGTGGCGGCGGTTCTTCGAGGGTTTTGAGCAGGGCGTTGAAGGCTGCCGTCGAGAGCATGTGAACTTCGTCGATAATGTAGACTTTGTAAGTGCCTTGCGACGGGGAAAAGTTAATTTTGTCGCGCAGGTCGCGCACGTCTTCTACCGAGGTATTCGAGGCGGCGTCGATTTCGATTAAGTCCATAAAGCGGTTGTCATTGACTGCCACGCAGTGGGCACATTCGTTGCACGGGCGTTTGGCTTTGTCTTCATCGAGACAATTAACGGCTTTTGCTAAAAGGCGCGCAGCGGTGGTCTTGCCGGTTCCGCGCGGGCCGCTAAACAGGTAAGCATGGGCAACACGCTCGCCGGTGACGGCGTTCTTGAGCGTCTGGATGACGTGTTCCTGTGAGACAACTTCGTCCCAGGCGAGGGGCCGCCATTTGCGGTAGAGGGCTTGGGTCATTATTCAGTATCCAGGGATCAGTATTCAGTATCAGTACGGAAGAATTTCCGATTTTTGGTGTGTGTAGCGGGCCGCAAATGCGCGCCCGCTACACACACCAAAAATCGGCTTCTTGCAAAATATTCGTAAGCTAGCGCGTATTCAGTGTCCAGATTTTACTGCTCACTGCCCACTGGCTCTACGGAACTTGATAAACCGAGCGCACGTTGCCCAGCGGGTCGAGCAGGCTGGCAGTTTTGCCGGAATGCCAGACCGGGGCTGACAACCCCCAGTATAAATCAATTACGCTATCCTTGCCCGCCGAGGTACGCAGTTGGATGGCGGCACTGGCGGGCAGGCTGAGGGCGTTAAAGGTGTAGACATTGCCATCTTCATCGCTGATTTGCCAGCCCATCAAATCGGCAGGGGATTGCCCAATATTGCGAATGAGAATCACTTCGCTATCGGCCATCCCGGCCCCGATGATGGTGGTAATCTCGAACTGCGCGCCGCTTTCGGATACGCTGGGCCGGTCGTCCCTGGAAGCGGATGTACGATGCTGGCTGTCGTAAACGTACAAAATCGAGAGCGTCACACAGGCTGAGACAACGATATTCAGCAAGAGATAGTATATCAACTTCCGGCGGGGAAACATGCTTGAATCATAGCACAGGCCGGGCAAATAGAAAATAGGAAAAGCGAATCAGTTCACAAGTGTCATTCCCTGGAAATTAAGCGCACGGCGCGGTCATAGAAGAAATAATCCCAGGCCCAGTTAATCAACACAATCAGACGGTTGCGGAAGCCAATCAGCCCTATCAGGTGAATCACCAGCCAGACCACCCAGGCCAGGAATCCGCGAAACTGCATTCCCAGCGTCACAGCGACAGCGGCGTTGCGTCCGATAGTCGCCATCATACCCAGGTCGGTGTAGTGGAACGGTTTAAGCGGCTTTCCGTTGATTTGGGCCAGGATGTTCCTGACGGCATGTTTGCCCTGCTGGGTTGCCACCGGCGCGACCATCGGCAGGGCTTTACCGTCTTCTTCAAAGTAGGAACCATCCCCGACCACATAAACATCCGGCCAGACCGGAACCTGCAAAGTCGGCAGGACTTTGACCCGTCCGGCGCGGGAGGTTTCCAGTTCCAGGTTGCGCAACAGGCTGGCAGCCTGTACCCCCGCCGACCACAGCACCGTGCGCGCCGGGATGACCTCGTCATTAGACAGGGTAAGGGCCTGTCCATCAAAGTTATCGACCTTCGCCTCCAGGCGCACCTGTACCTGTTTGCGTTCCAGTGCGCGCCGGGCCGATTGCTGCAAGGGGGCAGGGAAACCGGTCAACAAGCTGGGAGCCGCTTCGAGCAAGAGAACGCTCACAGATTTAATATCCATCCGCTTGAAGTCGCGACGCAGCACCAGGCTAACCAACTCGGAGAGTGCTCCGGCGCTTTCGACCCCGGTCGGGCCGCCGCCGACAACTACAAACGACAGCATGGCGGCGCGTTTTTGCGGGTCGGTTTCCAGGGCGGCCATCTCAAACATACGCAAGACGTGATTGCGTACCGTCACAGCATCGGAAACGTCCTTGAGCGGCAGGGCGTTCTGCTCCAGAGAAACATTGCCGAAAAAATTGACCGAAGCGCCGGCTGCCAGGATGAGATAGTCATAAGTGACTTCGCCGTGCTCGCTCAGCACGCGCTTGCGCTCGAAATCAACGCCATGCACACGCGCCATCAAGAACTCGAAATTTTTCTGTCGCTGGAAGATGGCCCGCACCGGGTAGGCAATCTCATGCGGCGAGATACCTGCGGTTGCCACCTGGTACAGGAGCGGCTGGAAAAGGTGGTAATTGCGTTTGTCTATCAGCGTCACGCGGACGGGTTTGCCAGCCAACGCGTGGGCAGCGTGCAATCCGCCAAATCCTGCTCCGATAATAACGATGTGGGGGAGTTTTTTGTTCATAATAGGTATCCTCGCGCAATCTGATATTGTTTACTATAATTATCACAAATGATTATATAACAAACATTAGAATTTGTGAAGATTTGCACAAATAAAAAAGCCGGATGAATACCACATACGAGTTTTTCCCTCACAAAAACTGGTTCTCTGACATTTGCCTTAAAGAAGGCCGTATTTGGGGTGTCAGCTCGCGCGCTGACATCCCAAATACGAGAACTTATCACGGGAATGCCCAACGAGCCAAAAAACTGCTTTATACTTGCGCCAAAATAACCTGCAATTCCTTGTAACAAGGAGAAAAAACATGGACACCCCGAAACGTTATCACCCTTTCCTGGTCATCCTGCATTGGACAATTGCTGTGCTCATCATTGCCATGCTGGCCATCGGATACACCCAATTGGGCGACACCCCCAACGATGCGGCAAAAGTACAAATCCTGAGCCTGCACATGCCCATCGGAATCACCATACTGGCGCTGACGGTCATCCGCCTGCTGGTGCGCATCTTCAGTAAAAAACCCGCCCCAGCCACAACAGGCAACCCAATTCTCGATAAAATTGGCGTGGCAACCCATTACCTGCTCTACCTCCTGGCTCTGGGAATGGGAATCAGCGGCTTGGGAATTTCATCCCAGGCCGGGCTGCCAGCAATTGTGTTTGAGGGCGTTGGAAATCTGCCTGCCGATTTCAGCGCATTTCCCCCTGCCCTGGGACACGGCTTATTCGCGGTACTACTAGGCGGATTGGTTATCCTGCATATTGGCGCGGCTCTTTATCATCAATTCGTTCTCAAGGATAATCTACTGGCGCGCATGTGGTTCGGGAAATAGCAGTGAAACGTCGTTACCGTCCGCTTTACGTTGGCCTGCACTGGGTTTCAGCTCTGTTGATTTTGCTGGCCTTTCTGATAGGGCTGGCTTCGCTGGCGAACAAACCCAACGACGATGCAAAACTCGTTCCGCTGGGGATTCACATGGCCCTGGGTCTGGCGATTCTCGTTTTATTAGCAGCCAGGGTCATTGTCCGAGCGTTGATGGGGCGGCCTGTGTACCGCATAGAACGGCCAGCAACGGCAAGAAACAGGAAAGTCCCCCTGCTTGATTTCCTGAGCGCCTATGTCCATCCGCTGTTGTATTTGTTTACTTTCCTTATGGCGGTGGTTGGAATCTGGCTGGCCATCCCGACGGAGTTATTCGCCATCCTGTTCCTGGGAAGCGAAAAGTCCCTGCCACCCGATTTTTACGCCTATCCGGCGCGGGTCTGGCATGGGACTTTGTCTCTGGTGCTGATGCTGCTGATTGGCCAGCACATCCTGGCTTTTGTGTATCACCAGTTCCTGCGTGGTGAGAATTTCATCGGCAGGATGTGGTTTGCGAAAAAATCAAAAGATTAGCGTACGCGGCGCTTCCACTCTTCCTTGAGAAGCAGGTTGCGCGGGGTGTCGCCGGATTCAAGGGCCAGGAAGTCGGTCAGCAGACGGTTGAAGCGGGCGCTATCTTCGAGCATGGGGAAATGGCCGGTCTGTTCGAGCGGCAAAAGATGAATCATGGAGGGTGTCAGATTTGGGTCAAGCAGCGGCAGGGTGATAGCCGGGTCGTTTTGGCCGTATACCATCAGGCAGGCTTTGTCCATCGAGAGCAGTTTGCCTGCAAGGGTGAAGTGTTCGGGGTCTTTGAAGGATTCGGCAATGGCAAGCGGGTCGGCGCGAACGCCGTCGGTGCGGGCTGGTTCGGCTTCGGGTGTCTTTTCGAGCAGCCAATCGACCAGGCTTGCCAGCGAGTCGGAGCGCAGGCGCGGATTGACCGCTTCCAGATTGACCGGGGCATTGATTGCCATGATACGGTCGACCACATTGGGGTATTTCAACGTAAAGTGCAGGCCAACCAGCGCGCCCAGGCCATGACCAACAAGGGCGACTTTGCCCATGCCCAATTCTTGCAGGAATTGGTCGAGCAGGGTGATTTGTTTATCGAGAGTATAGCGGTCTGGCTCACGGATGGTATCGCCAAAACCCCAGAAATCAAGCGCATAGGCGCGGAAATTGGTAGAGGCTGATTGCAAGGCTGGAATCCAATAACGCCACGAGCCAACCCAGCCGTGCAGGAAGATGATAGGGCGTCCACGCCCTAACACCTCGTAATGAACAATGCCTCCATCCAAAAGAATTGCGCTCATTGTCTCGTCTGTTATTTACCGTATTTCTGTAAGACTTCGGTTACCTGTTGGGTCAACTGGTCGGGGGCAAAGGGTTTGAGCAGATACTGCTCTGCCCCAACGGCAAGGCCCTGTTCAATTTCCGATTCCTGTCCTTTTGCGGAAAGGAAAATGACCGGAATATGTGCGATATCCGGCTCCGCTTTGATACTCTGACAGGCTTCATAACCGGTCATCTTGGGCATACGAACATCAAGCATAATCAAGTCTGGCTTATGCTCTTTTGCCAACTCATAACCTTCCTGCCCGTTGATTCCGGTAATGACTTCATGACCGGCAAATCGCAGGGTAAAGGCAATCAATTCACGAATATCGGGTTCGTCTTCAGCAATTACAATTTTCGCCATACCTACTCCTCGTTCTCTTCGGCTGGCACAGTGAAGGAGAAGGTGCTTCCATCACCGGGCAGGCCGGAACTCTCCATCCAGATTTTTCCGTTGTGCATTTCCACAAGTTGGGCGACTATCGAAAGCCCCAACCCCGTGCCAGGCGTCGCCAGCACAAGCGGGTCTTCACCGCGGAAGAAACGTTCAAAAATGTGCGACTGGTCTTCGAGTGGAATACCCACCCCGGTATCCTGAACATCCACCTGAACATTTTCGCCAACGCTGTGAATGTTAATGGTTATTTTACCGTTATGCGGGGTGTAATTATAAGCATTATCAACCAGGTTTCCAACAATCTGGTGAATGCGGTCAGGGTCAACCAGGACAAGCGGCAGGTCGGGCTGGGCATCGACCACGATTGCCATCGGTTTATTTTCTTCCTGCGAGCGGCGCAAGACTTCGGAAACAACTTCATCAGCCACTTCGCGCAAATCCATCGGCTGCAGGTTAAGGGCAACACGACCGGTTTCAATGCGGGAAATATCGAGCAAATCATTGACCAGGATGTTCAGGCGTTCGGTATTGTTCTTGACAATATCGAGGAAATGCAATTGGCTGTCGCTTAGATCGCCGGCTGCGCCCATCAGGAGAATATCAACATAACCGCGAATGGAGGTCATCGGGGTGCGCAATTCATGGCTAACGGTGGCGACAAATTCCGATTTCAGGCGGTCCACCTCGACCTCGTGGGTAATATCGCGGAAGATGGAAACCGTGCCGAGGAATTCATTCTGCCAGAGCACCGGCGCGAGGTGAACAAGGACAACGTGTCCGTTATCCAGGCTGATTTGTTCGGCATACGTTTCGCCGGTGTGGCTGGCCGAGTTTTCGGACCACTCACGCACGGTTTGCATCCAGGCCTGGGAACTCTTGCCAAACAGACCCGCGAAGTTTTCGAGCGAACGCCCCTCAATTTGCGAGGATGCGATGTCGAGTATCTTTTCGGCAGAGGGATTGACGAAACTGATTTTATTGACCGAATCTGTCACCAGGACACCGTCCGCAACCGCTTCAAGGATGGCGGTCTGGCGGCTGGCTTCCATTTGCTGGGTGCGCAGGTAGCCGCCGAGGCGCTCTGCCTGGTCTCGAATCAGTTCGTACAGTTGGGCGTTGTTGATGGCAATCGCCACCTGGGCACCAATGGCCTTGACCATTTCAAGCGAGTCTTCGCTGAAAAAGGCCTGGCGGCGATGGTAGACCATGATTGCGCCGATGACATCTTCGCCAACTGTAAGCGGAGCGACAACAGCGCTGCGGTGATTTTGCGAGCTTTGCGAAACAACCCAGCGCGGGTCGGTGTACAGGTCTTCCACCAGGACGGATTGGCGGTTCTTGACCACCCAACCGGCCAGACCCTCGCCAATTTTCAGGCTGAAGGTGCTTTGCTGTTTTTTCAAATCAACCTGTTCAGAGGTTTCAGACACATATCCGTAGCCGGCGCGGTAATGAAGCATGTTATCTTCCGGGTTGACCAGCATAACGGTTCCCTGCTCGGCGCCAATGGCATCGTTGAGCAGGGCCAGGGTGCGGCTGAGGGCACGGTCGAGGTCAAGACTGGCAGAGACCTCGGTCAGGATACGCAGGAGGGTCTCGGTATTGCGCTGTTCGCGTTCCAGTTCGGCGGTTCGTTCGATAACACGCTGTTCGAGGGTGGCAGCCATCTTTTGGGTCTGGTCAAACAGGCGTCCGTTCTGGATGGCAACCGTCACCTGGTTTGCCAGGGTGCTCAACAACTCCATGTCATTTTGAGTGTAGGCATTGTGCTGGTAACTCTGGGTGGAAATCATACCCATAATTTTTTCGCCCTGAATCATGGGAACGGCAAGAATGGAGTTCGGGGTTCCCTTTTCACCAACAGTGACAGCGCCCTGGCTGTCAGCGTCTTCGGAGGTCAGGGTCAAAATCGGTTCACCGGTGGCAATCACTTTGCCGCTCAACCCCTGCCCAAATGGCAAGCGCACCCCGTTAATGCGCTGGCCCATATCCACAATGTAAACCCCGTCTACTTCGTTGGTTTGTTCATCATGCAGGGCTATCACAAAGGCGTCAATCGGCATAAGTTTAGCAACCGCGTCATGGATTGCGAGATAAACTGTTTCAGGTTTCAGGCTGGAGCCGATTTCAAAGCTGACCTGGTTCAAAATCGAAAGCCGTTCGGCAGTTGCCACTGTAGATTGGTACAAATCGGCATTTTCGAGCGCAATAACAGCCTGATTGCCCAAAGTCCTGGCGATTTCAATTTCCGTCGGCGAGAACAAATGAGGCTGTTCCGACAAAACCATGACGGCATAGTTGCTCTCGGTGCTGAAGACCGGCAAAATGAGCAGGGAACTGGCCTGCCCGATAAACTCAGCCAGGGATTGCAGTTCTGGATGAGAAGCGATATTGTCGGCAACATATACCGTTTGCAGTTCGCGCAGTTCAGAGATGGCATCCGAATCGGGCAAAGCACGATACATCGAGGCCTGCTCTTGTTCTTCAGGCAGCACTGCCATAAGGAAGGATTTATCGTTACGGTCGAGCATGATGACCATCGCCGTCTCGGCGCCAATGGCCAACATCAATTGATTGGCCGTCAGGCGCAGCACCTGGTCGGCGTTGAGAGAGCCGCTTAAATCCGACGAGAACTGATTCAGCAGGGAAAGGCGTTTAGAGCGTTCATCCAGTTCAGAGGTGCGCCGCAAACTCTCCTCGAACAGGTTGGCATTTTCAAGCGCGACAGCCGCCTGGCTGGCAAATGTTGACGCCAGTTGAATTTGTTCGTTGGAGTAATAGTGCGTCTCCGCCTTTTCAAGAACGATGACGCCTATGACATTGCCCTTGACCATAATGGGTATACCGAGCCAGGACAGGTTCTTGGCCTCGACCAGCGACGGAAAACGCGCATCCGAGCGAACATCGCCCACCCAAATCTCCTTACCCGATTCAATCATCTGCTTGAGCAGGATGCTGTCTTCCACCGAAACGGTCAGCCCCTTGCGGTCTTCTGCGTCGTCAAAGCCGCGCGCCTGGGCGACGACCATGCGATTCTCATTCCGCATCCACAAAATTGCGGTATCGTAAGCGATAATGGTGTTGATGCGTTCCAACAACGAATCGATAAGTTCGTCGCGGTCGAGTGAAGAACTGAGCGCAGCAGCCACGGAGTTGAGGGCCTGGAGTTGGGTGGCGCGTTCCTGGGTGGCTTGCACAAGGCGCACATTTTCGAGCGACAAGGCAACCTGCTGGGTCAGCGAGGAAAGAATAGCCTCATCTTCTTGCCTGAATGCAGCGCTGGTATTGAAATTATCCAAAACAAGAATGCCTACGCCGCGCTCATTGACTTGAATGGGAACGGCGATGCTCGAAACAGGCAAACGCCCGCCAGTGGCTTTGCGATAGAGCAGCAAACTTTCAGCAGACAGGTTGTAATCAGAAGTAAAGTTGACTTCGTCAATGATTTGGGGCTGGCGGCTGGCAAAAATGCGTCCCGGCAGGCCTTCACCCAATCGGTATGTGAGTTCCAGCGTGCTATCGGTATCGACATAATTGGCTGCCGACTTGGGAACCAGCAGTTCTCCCACTTCATCCCAGACCAGGACAACCCCGGCATGAGCATTGGAGACGACCCGCAAGGCGCTCTCCAGCAGAGCATTCAAGATTTCTTCAGGATTCAGTCCGCCCAACCTGCGGCTAAAGTCGAGCAGCAGGTTCACTTCCGCAAGGCGGTGCCGGGTCTCGCTGAACAGACCGATATTTTGAATCGTGACCGACAGTTGCCGCGCAATCTGCACATAAACCTGCTGGTCGTCAGACAGCAGGGCGGGCATTGGCTCAAAACCAATCGCCAGGATGGCGGCTGTGTTTTTCTCGTCTGCAACCAATGGCAAACAGATAAACGATTTGGCTTTCAGGGCAGTCAGGAAGGGCGTGTCGTGCCAGGTTTCGTCTTCGTCCAGGTTGGCCGAGACCAGGGTTTCTCCGGTCTGAATGCAATAGCGCAACGGATTGCGCTGACCAAACATGGCATCCGGGTTCACACCGCGCGGCAAACTGCCGAACATATAGAGAATTTGTGGCCCTTCTGGGCCGTCTTTTGCCACCAGCGAAATAGACATGTCAAAACTGAACAATATTTGC
This sequence comes from Anaerolineales bacterium, assembly GCA_046484545.1. Taxonomy (GTDB): domain Bacteria; phylum Chloroflexota; class Anaerolineae; order Anaerolineales; family Villigracilaceae; genus UBA8950. The sequence goes on along the minus strand of JAWOIR010000427.1, from coordinate 26,463 downwards.
TGGCCGAGCGTCAGCAAGGCGGAATTAAAGTCGAGTTGACGGCTGATGGCTTCTGTCAGGTTAAGCCCGGCCCGAATGTGCAGCGCGCGCTGGCTGAGGTAGTTAATGGAAATCGTTTGGTCGAGGTCTTTGTTCAAGAGCATCGGCAAATTTCGCTGGCTGAACCCCACCAGACTCTTTTGCCGCTGAACTTCCCGCGACAAACTTTGTATTTCGCCTTCCAACCCGGAAAACCGGCGCGCATTATTCAACGCGACCTGGAGTTGAACCGCAAAGATTTCAAGGGTTTCGAGGGTTGCCTCGCTCGGTCTCCTGCCATCTCGCGGCGAATCAACGCTAATTAAACCAAGCGGATTGTTTTCAGAATCCAACACAGGAACCAGCAGCAAATCTTCAGGGTGCCAGGCATTCGGCTGTTCACTGGCGGCATCCATCAGTGTCACCAGTTGAACGGTACTGGGAACAACTGGAACACGGTCATGCGGAATAAAGTAAAGATTGCCATGCTCAAATTCAGGCTTGAGCAATTGCTCAAGGCTGCTCCAGGGCTGCTGGTGGGCCTGCAAGTCGGCAAATGTTTCTTCCGAAACACCAACGGCGCAAGCACGCTTGAGCATTTCTGTTTCACGGTCGTAGAGAGAAATCAAGACCACATCAAAAGGCGTGGTGCGCTGAATTGCCTGGGCCGCGGTATTCAAGGCATCGGTCAACCCAAGGCCCTTGCCAATACTGTGGGCAACGTCAAGAACGGTATCCAATGCTTTGGTTCGCGCGGTCAGCGCATTGATACGTTGATGCTGCTCCCTGTGCCGAAAAGTATTCGAGATGGCAACTGCCGCTTGCGCCGTCAAAACTTGAAGCGTATCCATAACCACTTCATCGGGCGAATTATTTTTCCTGAAGTGCAATTCAATCAGGCCAAACAACTGCTCCCGATAATAGATGGGCGCAAATACAACACAATGCACATCTGGACTGGGAGACGGGGCAGTGTCTTCAAACGAATCAATGACCAGCAACTCATCCGGCAAAGAAACCGAAGATTGCGCCCATAAGGTCTCAGACATTCGGGCCTTGCCAAGACTCATCAGGACAGAATCAGGATAGCGCGCTTCCGGCGCGTCTTCTTTCTCGAAAAACATGACCGCGGCATGATTGGCGCGGGTGACCTTCAGACTTTCGTCGTACACCAGTCGCAACAACTCTCGCAAATCGGTAGTCGTGTTGAACTCGCGGGAAATACGGCTGATATGTGCAGCCTGTTCATCTCCATCTTTTGAGCCTGAGAGAGATTTATCGGCAGAGCGGTTGTTCTCGATTGCCACCGTTAACTGGCTGCCAATAATCGTTGCCACCTGCAAATCGTAATTGCTGAAAGCATCAACAGATTTGGCGCCAATCATCAACTCCCCAATGCCTTGTCCGCGCACAACCAGCGGGATCACAATACAAGACTCTATCTTCAAACGGCGTACAAAGACTCTGTAAAAAGACAAAACCCGGCGGTCTTTGGAGAGATTGCCCGACAAAAATGCGCGCTGGCTGCCCGCAACGGTCTGGTGGAAAACAGCCGGTCTGACATGGAATTTCGACAGAGGGGAAATCCCTTCAGATTCCAGGCCGTAAACCGAGTCAATATGCGCGCGCATTATGCCATCTCGCTCATCGAGCAGGAAAACGGCGGCTACATCCGCATTCAGAAGTTGACTGGCTTCCTGGATGGCGAATCGCAGGGTTTCATCGAGTGTGGCCGAAGAACTAACCAGGCTGGCCAGGCGACGCAGGGATTCCGAACGCTGGTTGCGCTGGCGGGCCTGCTGCACCAGCAAGGCATTATCAACAGTCGAGGCCACCTGGCTGGCTACAAGGTTCAGCAACTGCAACTCATCCGGATTCAGGCTGGCGTAACCCTTTTGGTTATTTGAAAGTTGCAAGAATCCCAGGAAACGCCCCGTCGAAACCAGCGGGACGAGGGTGGTATCGCGCATACTCGCCGCCTGGGCCATATCCTGCAAACCCAGTTCTGCCCAAATTGCATCCGAAGACGCGTCGGCTGTCGATAGAATTTCCTGCATCGAGAGAATTTTTTCCGCTTCGCTGCCGGGGCGAATTATGGTTTTGTAAATATCAACAAACTGGCTTGAAAGGCCAAAGAAAGGAGATTGGGCTTCCAGCGAGCGGCGATACTCATCGTAGAGCAAAAATCCCAGCATGTTGACGCCAAACAAAGGCGAAAGGCCATCCACGAGATTAGAAAACAAATCGCGCATATTGTGCAACGAGCCAGCCGTTTGCGACAAATTGGTAAGGCCCAAAAGTTGGGATGTCCATCTTTCCTGGTTTTCATACAAAAGGGCATTGCGAATGGCAACCGCCGCTTGCCCGCTGACCATTCTCAACAGGCTTACATCGTCGTTTGAAAAACTGTCCGCCGGGATAATGCCAACTTCCAAAACGCCTATCAATTGGCCGCCCGCTTCCAACGGAATGCCGATATAAGACCCCATCGGCGGCACCGTAGGGCCGTTCGCATCAAAGCGCACAGAATTCTCGATGCGCGTATTTTCAAAAACCAATTCCTGTTTTTTTGAGAAAACATGCCGGGCGTAATCACCAAACTGGGTTTCCTGCCCCGCAAGCACCTCGCGGGCTGCGCCCCCAACACCGCTCATTTTATAGGCGATAAACCTGTTCAGGCCTTCGTCCCAAATTTTTATTTCCAGAAAATCTGCGGCGACCAACTGTTCCACATGAGTAAGTATGGAATGCACGGTGGCTTCAAGGCTAAGCGTCGATGTGACAGCCTGTCCAAAATCGGCCACCGTTTTGAGCGCAGTCTCCGAAAGCCCATCCTGGCTGGCAACTGCAAGCGGGCTTTTTGCCTGTCGAATGGTAACCAAAATAGACGGAATGGGGCCGGGCAGCGGGTATGAGACCGCATCGACAAGTTGCCCATTAATTGAAAAACGCGCCTGCCCCTGGGCGGCGCATACTTCAAGGAAAATTTCACCCGGACGCACCCTGCGACCAATACGGTCAAGACTGGGGTATTCATTTTCAGGCAGGTCAAACAACGTCCTGGCAATCTCGTTGACATAGGTGATGCGTCCCCCGCTCTGCACAATCAGGAAAGCATCCAGATGCTCCTGGATTTGGATAAGGGAAGGTTGAACTGGCTGTAACTGGGCAGGTCGAACGCGCGGCACAATGCGCAAGACAAACCAGACACCCAATACAAAAACCAATCCAAAAATTAGCAGGCCTATACCATAGACAAAAGGCTGCCCTTCCGGCATGTGACGTTATCCTTTTTGTGTGGTGGCAGAATCCTGACGACGAGCCTCAGCCGCAAGTTCGGTAATCTCACGAATATCCGAAAAAGATTGCTGGGCAGGCATAACAGAGCCAATGGCAAAGGTCATCAGAGAGAATTTTTCAGACTGGCCATCCGTGCCGGGCGCCATGATAAAACCTTGCTGGCGGTCCATAAAATTGTAGTGGGTTTGCACCTGCTCGGCAAAACGTTCCTTCAATGCCGTAATAATTGCAGGCGCGCCCGCTTCAGTGGTAATCACAACAAAATTATCGCCACCGGCATGACCAATAAAATCAGACGAAGTGCCGAGTTCATCCAAAGCTTCACCAATCAACATGCCGGTGAAGCGCAACAAATCATCGCCTGCAACAAAGCCATAAACATCCTTGAAAGACTCAAAGTTATTGATGCGAATATCCAGGTATGCCCAACCGTCTTCACGAATAATCTTGCGTAGTTGCTCCTCAATTAACCGTCCAGCCGGCAAGCCGGAACGCGGGTCGGTGAGACTCTCGCGCTCAGAACGGCGGATGGCTCCCTGCACGCGTAACTTGAGTTCCTCAATATCAAACGGCTTGGTAATGTAATCATCTGCGCCCAATTCAAGCCCTTGCAAGCGGTCACTGCGCTCGTCTTTCTGGGTCAGAAAGATGACCGGAATGTGACTGGTGCGCGTGTTGGTGCGCAAGGTGCGGCAGACTTCGTAGCCGTCAATATCCGGGAGCATAATATCCAACACGATTAAGTGCGGTAAAACCTGGCGGGTTTTTTCCAGCGCTTCTGAGCCGCGCATGGCAACATCCACGTCATAGCCCAAGCCGGAAAAGTATATTTTGAGCATGTTCGAGATATCGACATCATCTTCGGTTATTAGCAGGCGGGCTTTTCCCATAACGTGCCTCCATCAATTGTTTCGCCGTAAGCGGGCATGTGCATTGCGGCGTATGGCCTCAATTGTTTCCTGTGTGACTTCTTTTTCAAAAGAGCGAAAACCACTCAGGCGAAAACCGTGCTTTTTGGCAATTGCAGAAATTTCCTCGACACGAGCGCGGGAGATTTCCTTGCCGAGCGTGTAATCTTCAAAACGCCCTTCAAGCGCAAGGGCAAAGGTCTCTGCCATGCAGGCGTAAGCCTGCCCGGGCGGGAAACCAAAGTTAAAGTGAAAATCGACAGGTCCTGGCACATCTACCATGCCGCCGTCAATTACAAGTATATCGTCTCGCGCCGCCGCTACCATTACAGATACATCACGGGGGCGGGCCACGTCACAAACGACGCTTCCCGGCTTCAGGTGCTCGGGCCGAATGACATCATGAACGGCACTGGTGACTGTCAATATCAAATCGGCGCGCGTCAAGACTTCCATGCTGGTACTGACGTGCAAACGCGCCTTCAATGAGCCTGATATTTTTTCACGCACAGACTCAAGCGCGTTTACACGCTGACCTACCAAGTATAACTCACCTACGGCATCTGCGAGAAGTTCTGCGCAGATTTTGCCTATGGCACCGGTTGCGCCAACAACTGCCACTGTGGCCGATTCTAACGGAATTCCCATAATTCGGGCAGCGTCACAGATGGCTTCGACCGCAATCGCAACCGTATAAGAATCACCAGTTGTCACCGGCACATCCAGGGCTTTGGCAATGGTAACGCCAGAATCTCCAACCACCGATGTAAAAGCGCCCAGCCCAAGTATTTGGGCGCCAAGTTTTTCGGCCATGCGCCCGGTCTGTATGATTTTATGATACACCATTTTTTCCGGCAATTCCATCATTCGCCGGGGTGTATACGGACAGGCAATGAACCAGCCTTTTATTTGTTTGCCGGTTGCCTGTGAAGTAATCCCGTCAATCTGGGACAGATAAACCGGCGGGAAAAATGTGGAAAAAAAATCAATTTGGCCTTCGCTCAGGTATTTTCCAAGCAAGGGGTATTTCCTGCTGACATCTCGCTTTGGGTCAACAGGATGGATAATAAATGCAAATGTATCCATACCTTACCACGACTCTAAATCCTGTTGTTTTTGGTAAAGTACCTTATGCTGGCTTGAATTCTTCATTTTATGATGGTCGCTGTCCTCGAAACGAATATTTTTATCAATTACGCGCCGCTCTTTGGATGCTGCCAGAACCACGTCCGATTCAATGGTGCGGGCAGGGTACACAATCATACCGGCCCCAATGCGGCAATTATGACCAACACAACCACCCAAAACTGGTCTGTTGGAAGGTTTTAATTCATTATTGCCATCCATCGCGCGAATGACGGATGGAATCAGATTGTAATCGGTAAAGGTTGAGCCTGCACCAATAAAGGTATTGCGGCCAACAACACACATTTGCAGGCAGGTATTTTGGGCAACCATCGAATTGTCCATAATGGTCGTCATAAACAAAGCCGACTTGAAAGGCAGGAATGTGCCATCGCCAACGACAGAAAGCATTAACTGGCAATCCTGCGAAACATTGACATTATTCCCGATAATGCAGTTTTCGATGACTGCGCCCGCGCCAACGGTAACATTGTCGCCGATGGTTGTGGGGCCGTGAATCACGGCGCGCGGGTCAATAACGCAGTTTTTGCCAACCTGCACCAATTCCGAACATTCCAAAATTTGACGCCCCTCATAAAGCGCAGTGCTCATTACTTTGAGTTTGTATGCCAGGTCTTGGTTCAGGCGCAGTTCGAAGCGATTGCCGCGCTTGAACAAGCCAAATACCACATCGGCAATGTAGATATGTACCCATGAATCAATCGCCATCATGGCCTTTTTGGGAACCTGGAAAACCAGGTCGCCACGCTCGCCGGCCATATACGATGGCACATGGTAATATCCCACCTCGCGGGCTTCCATGTCAATGACCAGCGGGTCTACATCGGCCATTGGGCCGCGCGGATAGTACCAAAGGTCGGCCAGATAGCGGCTGCCCGCGGGGGTGTAAGAAGTCGAAAGCGGCAGGGCATGTTCCCGGAAAGCAGGGTCATCGGCAGAAAACGCAGCCCGCACAGGGCGATTTTTGTGCACAGCCTGGCTGATAAATTCCTCGATAAAATGCCGGTCAAAAAACAGGTTATCGCGATACACCAGCATCGGTTCGTGTTTCTGCGGCATAGGCTCGTGTGGCTGAAGTTCCAACTCGCGGGTGATATACGGCGCCAGGGCCTCTCGCTGTAGCAGCCACAGGGGCTGATTCTGAATGCGCAAATCGCGCGCAGATTCTCTAAAAGGGGAAATCAATTTTCTCGATGGCAAAATAACTTTTAACATGGCTCACCCCATCGGAATTTTATCAATTTGGATAACGCACTCGGCGTCACCTGCGGCGCGGCATTTGGTTTCTTCAACCTGGAATATCTTGCCGCTGCTGACCCAATACAGTGCCTCCTGTAACAATCCAACTGCCAGGTCGCAAGACGGCATCTCGGATGTTCGTCCCCAACAGACAGGACAACGCTCAATAACCCAAAAAAGATGCTCTTCACTCTCATCAATACGCACACGCTGGTCGCTGTGCTTATTGAAAATATCGGCAAACGCGTTCGCACCAACCTTGAGTTTGGTTTTCAGCGGCAGCAGGCGGAAGGCCAAATCTGTCAGCCCAAAAAGCGGGCCAAATTCGCGCAATCCGTGCTGGAAGCAGGCGCGCCCCATTCGTATCAACAGGCCGCGGCCTCCCTGCTGCCCGTACTTCAAAACCAGCGCGGGATACAACTCGGAAACCACTTCAAACAGGAATTCCAATCGCCCGTTGGCTGGCGGATAATTCTCGATATATTTCTGTCCGGTGGGCATGGATTTCAAAATCGCCAACATACCAGACTGCCCGAGTATCTCGTCACCAGAAAGTAAAAGCATCCGCCCCATTCGATTTGAATAATAATACTCAAATGATTCGGCAGGATTCATACTTCGGCTTTCTCTTCCCCATCCAAAAATAATTTAAGCGTCTCGGTAAATTCTTTCGACATATCCAGCATGACAAAATGCTTGGCCTGCTCCCAAAAAACAATCTTGGCATGAGGAATACCCTGCAAAAGCGGCTGCCACTGTTTCGGATGAACGATGTTATCGCCGCCGCCGTAAATCCCCATGGTTGGAATTTGCAACTGTGACAAACTGGAGCGCAAATCGGTGCGCCGCAGGGAGGCGATGCTGAGCAGGAATGATTCCAGGGTGGTGCGCGAGAGGTCGCGGTCCATCATTTGCGGAAATTTCGGGTCGGCGCAGATAAACGGGGAAGCAACTTTAATCCCGCCCCGAAAAGCCCACATCATATTGAAGAGCATAAAGGCAACAAAACGATAGCCCGCTAACTTAAGCGGCAGGGCAAGAGAAGAACCGACTATCGGGGAGCCGACAACAACAACTTTGCTGACGCGATGCGGATATTGCAAGGCGACCGAAAGACTGACCGTGCCGCCCATACTGTGACCCACCAGCGGCGCCTCGGTAATGCCCAGGCGGTCCATAAACTGGTCTACCAGGCTGACAAAATCCTGCACTGCATAAGTATCGCGTTTTTTACCGGATTCGCCAAACCCCCAAAAATCAAGCGCATAAGTGCGATAAGAGCGGCCCAGATAGGCCATTGTTTCCTGCCAGAGCGCCCAGGAGCCTAGCCAACCATGAAGCAAAATAACAGGACGCCCACGCCCATAGACTTCATAATGAACTATTCCCTGGTCAGTAGTAATCGAAGACACGGCAACATTCTATAAGGTGCTAGTCGTTATTTTCCATCTCAGCCAGAATGCTGTATAGCAATTCCAGCAAGACGTTTTTGACAGTATCTTTGTCGGTGGCGACACAAGGAAGCAATTTCACTTTGCCATCAAGCCGCAGGGCATGGCGCATATCACCCAGTTCCCAGGCATCATCCATATCCTGCTTGTTGGCGGCAACGACGTAAGGCGTCGGCGCGTAAGCCCGGAAGGTTTCCAGAATCGAGCGCGCCTCGCGAAAGGTCTCAGGCCGGGTGCTATCCACCATGACAATGAAACCCAGCATACCTTCGGAGAGAATCTCCCACATGAAATCAAAACGCTTCTGACCGGGGGTTCCAAAAAGGTACAAAACCAAATCTTCATCCACCGTGATACGGCCAAAATCCATTGCCACTGTGGTGGCCTGCTTTACAGCGCGCTCGGCATCAGATGAAATTTTCCGCTCTGTGGCGACAACATCAATTTCACTCACCGAGCGAATGAATTCGGTTTTCCCTGCACTGAAAGGGCCTGTCACAACCATTTTGACCGTTTGCATAATTACTTCCTTCAAAAATATTATATGGAACGAATTCTGGTTATCAAACGATTAACCAATGACTTCTGCTCTTCTTTGTTTTGGATTGGTAAATTCGCCCTGAGTTTTTCCTGCGCAGAAACGGCACCCTCTGGGCGCATAATTTCGACCAAGCCTGCCTGGATAAGGCCATAAACAATGCGGCGGATTTCCATGTCGTTCATTTTTGCCGCAGATGCGATTTGGTGTATCGTATTCTTCGGGTTAATATAGGAAACAACCCGCCACTCTTCAACGCTCAGATTCATTTTCTGCAGGTTCGAGCCGGGACGCTCGGTAAACCGCAAAGCCATATCAAGGCTGGGAATTTCATCGTTGAGTTGCTCAAACTCGCGCAATTGACGCGCGCCTTCGATAATCAGATTTTCGAGGTCGAGGCGCACGGTAATCCGGTCTGCCGGGGGCGTTGAGTCGTTTTCGAAGCGAAAAAAGCCTTCGACCCAGGTAAACAAACGGCGCACTGTCTCGTTGAAGCGGGACTGGAAGGCTGAGAGAATATCGTCCTGGGTCATGTGACCGGCGTTAATCAACAACAGTCCCAATTCTTTATCGGAAACATGCGCCGCGCGCAACTGGATTGCCCTGAGTTGGCCGGTTGTCAGACGGTTGGTTTTGTGCAAAACTGCCGCAAGGTGGTTATCTTCGTCGCCGATTTGGGCATAGGACAACTTACCTTCACGAAAAAAAATTCTGGCAACTTCGTTGGGGCCTTCGATAACCAGTGCGCCGGTTTTATGCGCAAGATTTATCAGGTTCAATAATTGTGTAACTGTAAAATCTCGAAGATTGCCCCGAAGAGCCATATTGCATCCTTATTAAACCCAATTTTTGGGTGATATTTGGTGAATGGAATGATTATACATGCAAGGGATACATGCGTCAAACATTGCAAAGATTTGCGCGATTCCAAATCCAAAATGAACCATATCCCATCCCCCTACCCGCTGGGAAGGGGAAAAACCCGCGAAATGGCCTATTGCGGCGTCACACGTGTCGCCGCAATAGGCCATTTCGCGGAAATCTCCCCACCCCTTGAGGCTCAAGGCCGGGCTTCGAGCAGGACTTCTAAATGAGCGATAAACCCGTCCAGGCTGTAGACGTTAAATGAGAACGTTTGTGATTCACCAGCAGGCAGCGCGCTGTTTGATTGCCAGCGGCGCGCGCCGACCACCTGGCCGCTTTCATCGTAGGCAACGCCAGCCAGCCAGATTTGCGCGGCGGGCGGGTTGCCGGCTGGCAGCAGTATCCGCCCACTGACGCGGGCCGAGAGGCCATCGGCGGAGACCTGGACGAGCAAATTGGCAAGCGAGGCGGGCAGGTAGCGCGGGTCACCGGGGGAGAGCAGGAAGGCGCTCAAAAGGTCGAGTTGGACGGCGAAGGGTTCATCGGGACGGGCCGGGAAGAAGGCCAGCAGCGGCAGGCTGTCCCCGGCAGGCAGGATGTTAAGTGGGAGCAGGGCTTCCATGCTGTCGAGTTGGCGAGCATCGGCGGAGAAGAGGGTCATTTGGGCGACGACGTTTTCGACCGGCTGGCCGTGCGGGTTGGCAACCGCTGCCAGGCACCACATGCCCGCCCCGGAGGGGATGCAGCGCAGCGGGCGGATGTCCAGGTCTGCCGGGGGTGATTCTGGCTGAGATGAAGTTTCAGAGCGCGGGGGGATTTGGAGTTGCTGGCCGATGCTGAGAATCTGGGCATTCAGGCCGGGGTTGGCGGCCAGGATTTCGTCAATCGTCAGGCCGTAGCGCAGGGCTATCTGGCCGAGGGTGTCGCCTGTTCGGACGGTGTACACAAACGGCGTCGGGGAGGCGATGGCCGGGGTTGCAGGAATGGCTGCGGGGGTGGGGGTAATCAGGGGCAGGCTGGCGCTCGTGGGAGGCGGGAAAAACGGCGGCGCGGGGGTCGGCTCGGAGGTGGATGCAGGCTGCGATAACGGCGAGGCAGGCTGGGGGACGTGTGAATCCGCCGGGGAACAGGCCAGGAGCAGGGATAGAAGCGCGATAGTGAGCACCCGGCCAGGGCGCGGGAAAAATTTCATTTCTTCATTATAAACCTTGATGGTCTTGCCCGGTGTTCGTGGCTGTGCTAAACTTTAGGCATGGATGAGATGCTGACGCCCGAAGTTTCACCCGAAGAAATGATGTTCCACCAGGCGGTGGAGTTTATCGAGCAGGGAGATTTCGCCAATGCGCGCGACATCCTGACCCGGCTGTTGAAAACCGACCAGAACAATGCCCTGTACTGGGTGTGGCTGAGCGCGGCGATGGAGACGCACAAGGAGCGTTTGTATTGCCTGCAAACGGCCCTGCGGCTGGACCCGGAAAACGCGGCGGCGCGGCGCGGGCTGACGCTGATGGGCGCGCTGCCGCCGGACGAGGGGCTGACGCCTTTCTCAATGGCGCATCCGCGTCCGTGGGCGGCCAAGACGCAGTTGCCGGATGATGTCGACAGGCCGCGAGGCTTGAAGGCCCTGGCGATGAATCCGGTTGCGCGTGTGGTGGCGCTGATTGTGCTGGGCGTGGGGCTGATTGGCGGGGTGATTGCCGGTTTTAGCGCGTCGGGGGCTTTCGATCCTGCGCCGACCCGGCCTGTGTTTCCAACTTTTACGCCATTACCCACTGCAACGATTGATATGACCCGCGAAATTGAGGAGCGCGGCCCGCTGGCCGGCCTGATTTCGGCGACTTACACACCAACCGTCGTTTATGCGGCCACGCCTTACGATGGGGTGGCCCGCGATACTTACCGAGGCGCACTTCGGGCGTATGAGCGCGGCGATTGGAACATGGTGGCGGAGATGATGTTCCAGGTGGCGACGATTGTGCCAGGCTCGGCGGATACGCTTTATTTTGCCGCCGAGGCCTACCGCTTCGATGGCCGCTACCAGGACGCGCTGCGCTATTACCAGGAGGCCATCAGCATCAACCCGAACTTTGCGCCCGCTTATCTCGGACAGGCGCGCGCGAACCTGGCAATTAATCCCAACCGCGCCATTATCGCCGACCTGAACACGGCCATCAATCTTGACCCTGAGTTTGGCGAGGCGTACCTGGAGCGCGGCTATCACTTCCTTCGCCAGAGAAACAACCAGGCCGCGATGGAGGATTTACGCCAGGCCAGTGAGTTGATGCCCGAGTCGCCGCTGGTTTATATTGCCCTGGCGCGGGCCGAGTTGTTGCAGGAAAACTTCGAAGAGGCCCTGGCAGCGGCTCAACGCGCCAATGAACTGGATGTGGTCATGCTGGAGGGCTACCTGGTGCTTGGCATGGCCTACCGCGCCAACGGTGAGACCGACAAGGCCCTTGAGGCGCTTGAAATTTATACGTTGTATTCACAGGATAGCAGCGAGGCCTTCGCCTTTTTGGGGGCGACTTATTTCAACCGCGGCGAGTATGACAAGGCCCTGACCGCTCTCGACCAGGCCCTGAGCATGACGCGCACGAATGCCGAAGCCTATTACTGGCGCGGCGAGACACATCTTGCGCTGGAGGATACCACCAGGGCGATACAGGATTTCCGCTCGGCGCTGGTGTATCGTCCCAATTACTTCGAGGCCGGGATGGGCATTGTGCGCGCGTTTTATGCGCAGGAAAGCTATAACAACGGTTATATCGAGTTGTTGAACATCGAAGGGGCGATAAAGTCGGATACAGACCGGGCTGTGTATTTGTATCATCGCGCGATTGGCCTGGGAGAACTGGGCTTCCCGCGCGAGTCACAGCGCGATTGGGAGGCTTTGCTGGCCCTGCCAGAGGAAGTGACCACAGAGGAGATACGCCAGCTGGCGGAGGAGCGAATCGAGTTTTACCGGCTGCTGACCCCCAGCCCAACCGTCGCCACACCGAGCGCCACCCCGACCCCAACCGCCACGCGCACGCCCACCAGCACCCCAACCCCGACCAGCACACGTATGCCGACCAATACGCCTGCGCCGTAAGTTGGGATTTCGTCCTATCCGCCGCAAAGGCTCTTTGAGAATTCCCGTGATAAGTTCCCGTATTTTGGGGTGTGAGCGCGCCGCATGCTTACGCGGCGTGCTTTCATACCCCAAAATACGACTTTCTTTATGGTAAATGTCAGAGAACCGCCGCACATCGCCCCAGGTTATTCCGGGGACAATCTATAATTCGTTCGGTTGAACCTGGTTATGGAGACTCAGTTTATGTCGCATCAACTCGAACCAACAATGATAGAGTTCTTCCAATACAATCACTGGGCAAATCAAGAACTCATGAGCATCTGCATAAGATTAAGCGATGAAATCGTTACAGCCAGCATTCCAGGCTCGTATGGTTCGATTCGCGATACTTTTGCCCATATTTTGAAGGCAGAAATCAGTTTCTTGAAGCGGATTCATGGCATATATCCAGAACCAGACTTCAAGTGGGAAGATAATCCAGGTCTGTCTGAAATGATGGCATACGAAGCATCATTGAACGAAGCCCTATTGGATACCCTACAGCGCATTCCCGCAACCCAGAATGTGCATGAAGAAGGCGACGGTTGGACATTCGATTATCAAGCGCGCCTGATATTCATGTCAGTGGTCTATCATGGCATCGCCCATCGGACTGACATTACTACGGTGCTCAACAATAAAGGCATCAGTCTACCAGAGCTTGATATCTGGGGCTATTGTGCTGCATACCCGGAACGATTTCAAGCCAGCGTGTTCAAAACCGGATAGTGATTTTCAGTACTTCACGAAAGTTGGAAGAATTTCCGATTTTTGGTGTGTGCAGCGGGCGCGCATTTGCGGCCCGCTGCACACACCAAAAAATCGGGCTCCTTGCAAAATATTCGTAATCTACTGATAGTGAATTCAAAGCCATTAGGTGTCATCCGACTTTCCATTAACCATTCTCCATTAACTATCCCCCATTAACCACCCCCGAAAGGAACTTATCCATCTTATGAAAAAAGTGAACGGCCGTTACGAAGTGTACGGCAACCCCATTACCGAGGGCCAAACCCGCGCAGCAGACAAATGGAAGGACATGCTCGCCAAAAAATTCAACTATGACCCAAACGAAACCTATGATTTGAGCGTCAAAGACCATCCCTACGGTGGGGATATTTTTGGGTTGAAGGAAATTGTCCGCGACCAGCCCGGAGAACCGCTCAACAAAGAGAACGGTGTTATCGTCAGCACCATCCGCATGGGATTCGGCCACTACCGCATCGCCATGGCCGGTGTCTCCGCCGCCAAAGCGATGGGCTTCACCCCCTACTGGCTCGATTTACTCTCCATTCCCGGCATCACCACCGATGTAATTAACTGGTGCAACACCAATTACAGCAAATACTCGCGCATCTCGCAGCGCTATCCCTGGTTTGATAAATATGTTTGGGAAAGCCTGACCACCGGTGAACCCTCGCTGCCCGGCCTGAATTGGCTCTTCAATAACTGGATTGTCACCTGGCCCTGGCGATTCCTGAAAACCGAAGTCAAAGATTACAAGATGAGCGAACTGTTCAAGAACCTGTACGGAACACTCCCCGCCGACATGCCGACCCTGACCTCGCACATGTGGAACTGCATGGGCGCCGTCTCCGGCGGCATGACCAACGTAGTTGATATGATGTTCGACAACTGGCCCATGGCCTTCCAACTGACCGAAGGGGCCAAGCACGCCGTCCAGTCGCCCTCCGGCTACTACGGATTCCGCACCATGCGCGGCTTCGACGAGAGCGGCAAGGTCATGAAACCCGTCCCGACCGACGCGCTGCACTATGTCGGCCACCACGTCGACCACGAACTGGTCGAAAACATCGAAATCGATTGCGAAGCCCGTCTGCGCCGCATGAGTGCCAAAGAGCCGCGCCGCTTCATGGTCACCATGGGCGGGGCCGGGGCGCAGCGCGAACTATTCAAGGCCATCATCGAACACGCCATCCCAATGGTGCAAAAAGACAAAATCACCCTGTTCATTAACCTGGGCGACCACAAGAACAACTGGGAATGGCTGCAAGGAGAACTGGCCCAGCACAAAGACATGATTAACACTCACTTTACCTGGGATGATACCAAAGCCTTCACCGACAGCATCCGCGAGACGCCCGCGCATGGCCTGCACGTCTTCCTACACGACAACACCTTCCACGCCGTATACGCCACCAACTACCTGATGCGCGTCATCGACGTGATGATTACCAAGCCTTCCGAACTGGCCTTCTACCCTGTGCCCAAAATCTTCAACGCCCGCGTCGGCGGACACGAGATGTGGGGCGCGATTCGCGGCGCGGAAATTGGTGACAGCACCGTCGAAGTCCGCACCATCCCGCAAACCCTGCAAGCCATCGACCTGCTGGCCGAAGAAGACGACCTGCTGACCATGTACTGCGAGCACATCGTCAAAAACAAAAGCATCGGCATCTACGACGGCGCGTACAAGTGCGTCGAACTGGCAACCGGCAAGAAGTTTGTGCGCTAAAATTTGCATGACAACCCATACTTGTCATTTCGAGGGATCTGCTTTGCAGCGACCGAGAAATCTTCATCAAGGTAAAAGATTTCTCGCCACTGGGTGGCTCGAAATGACAATCGCAAATCAAAAAAAGGAGCACCCCCCATGACCACCTCCACCCTCGAATCCCCCGCTGAACAACTGCCCTTTGGCCGCCAGATGGCTTACGCCGTCGGTCAACTGGGCTGGTCTACCCTGGTCAACATCGTCGGGTTGATGTTGGTCTACTTTTACCTGCCGCCCGATGATGCTGGTATTCCCTTCCTGATTACACAGGTGGTCTTCCTGGGCATTCTCAACGTGGTTTCCTTGATAGCCGCTTCCGGCCGTCTGGTCGATGCCATCACTGACCCGCTAATTGCCTCCTTCAGCGACCGCTCCACCCACAAGCGCGGACGGCGCATCCCCTTCATGCTGGCGGGCGCGTTCCCGGCAGCGCTCTTCTGCTTCCTGATGTTCGTCCCGCCCTCCGGCGGAATCAGCGTCTGGAATATCGTCTGGCTGGTGGTCGTACAAGCCCTGTTTTACACCTTCCTAACCGCCTACGTCACCCCCTACTTCGCCCTGCTGCCCGAACTGGGACACACCTCCACCCAGCGTCTCAATCTCTCGACCTGGATTTCCATCACCTATGCCCTGGGCATCATCATCGCCGCCCAAACCCCGATGCTCGCCGATATCTTTCAATCCAGTCTCGGACTTGAAAGCCGCATGAGCGCCATTCAGGTGGCAATCGGCGTGCTGGCAGGCGTCGCCTTCCTGCTCATGCTCGTCCCGACCTTCTTCATCGACGAGCGCCGCTACTGCCGCAGCAAGCCGACCAGCGTCCCGTTCATGGCCGCCATCCGCCAGACCTTCCGTAACCCGCACTTCCGCTACTACGTCATCGCCGATTTCTCGTACTTCATGGGGCTGGCCATCATCAACACCGGCTTGCTCTTTTACATCACCGTCCTGCTCGGTCTGCCCGAAGCCCTGGTCGGCACATTGCTGGCAATCATGGTCTTGAGTTCCTTTGTCTTTTACCCGCTGGTCAACATCCTGGCGCGCAAAATCGGCAAAAAGATTCTGGTGGTCATCTCGTTCCTGTTTATGAGTTTTGTCTTTTTGGGCATTTACTTCTTCGGCAATATGCCCCTGCCTGCCGAAACGCAGGCCTACATGCTGGTCTTGTTCTACTCTGTGCCGCTAGCATTCCTCGGCGTTCTCCCCAATGCCATTTTGGCTGATATCGCCGGGCACGACGCCCTCAAAACCGGCGAAGCCAAAGAAGGCATGTACTTCGCCGCCCGCACCCTGATGCAAAAATTCGGCCAAACCTTCGGCATCTTCATCTTCGCCGCCCTGCTGACCCTCGGCAAAGACCCCGGCAACGACCTGGGCGTGCGCCTGAGCGGCATCGTCGGATTCCTGCTGTGCTTCGCCGCCGGCGTGGTCTTCACCCGCTATCAGGAAACCAAACTGCTGGCCGAGATGAAAGAATTCAACATGAGCTAAGGCAGGCCTCGTACCACCGCCTTTAGGCGGGGAGCGGTTGACATCTTCGCCCGCCTCGTCTAAACTACATTCATGTTAGCCCGCGTCTACTCCTGCGCCGTCATCGGCCTCGATGGAACAATCATCGAGGTCGAAGTCGATTACACCAACGGGCAGCCCGGCATGTCCATCGTCGGCCTGCCGGATGCCGCCGTGCAGGAAAGCCGCGAACGGGTCCAAACCGCAGTCAAAAACGCCGGGCTACACTTTCCCCGCCACCGCATCGTCGTCAATTTAGCTCCGGCCACCGTCCGCAAGGAAGGCCCAGCCTACGACCTGCCCATCGCCCTGGGCGTCATCATGCTCTCCGGCTCGTTGCCAGCCGCCGCCATTGAAGGGGCGTTGGTCATCGGCGAACTCTCGCTGGATGGTGTCGTCCGTCACGCGCGCGGGGTTTTACCCATGGCCGCCGCCGCCCGTGCCAATGGATATAGCCGGATGTTCGTCCCCGAAGCGGACGCCGCTGAAGCCGCCTTAATCCCCAACCTCGAAATTTACCCCGTCAAAACGCTGGCCGACCTTTATAACCATCTGGCTGGCCGCCGTTTAATCGAACGCTACCAACCCTCAGCCGAAGAACCTGTGCCCATCTTCCTGCCGACCGACTTCGCCGAAGTCAAAGGCCAGGAACACGTCAAACGCGCCCTCGAAGTCGCCGCGGCTGGCGGTCATAACGTACTGATGACCGGCTCGCCCGGCGCTGGAAAAACCCTGCTGGCGCGTGCCCTGCCCGGCATCCTGCCGGAGATGTCCATCGAAGAAGCACTGGAAGTGACCAAAATCTACTCAGTCGCCGACCAGTTGCCGCCGGGGACTCCACTTATCCGCCAGCGGCCTTTCCGCTCCCCGCACCACACCATCAGCCACGCGGGGTTGGTCGGCGGCGGGAATATTCCGCACCCCGGCGAGATTTCGCTCGCCCATCGCGGCGTACTGTTCCTCGACGAATTCCCCGAATTCAGCAGCCGCGCTATCGAGGTCATGCGCCAGCCGATGGAAGACAAAGTCGTCACCATCAGCCGCGCGCAGGGCAGCCTGACCTTTTCGGCCAACTTCCAGTTGGTCGCTGCGATGAATCCCTGCCCCTGCGGCTACTATGGCGACGCCCAAAAGCCGTGCACTTGCGCCCATTCGACCGTCACCAAGTACCAGAAACGGATTTCAGGCCCAATGCTTGACCGCATCGACATCCACATTGAAGTCCCGCGGGTCGATTACGCCAAACTGTCCAGCGACCGCCTGGGCGAAACCTCCGCCGACATCCGCCAAAGGGTGCAGGCGGCGCGTGAACTGCAAACGCGGCGATTCTCCCCAGTTACCAATCACCAATCGCTAAACATCGTCTGCAACGCCGATATGCGCGTGGCTGAAGTGCGCCAATTCTGCAAACTGGACGAAACCGGCGACAATCTCATCCGCGCCGCGATGAGCCAACTCAACCTTTCGGCGCGCGCCTACCACCGCAGCCTAAAACTGGCCCGCACCATCGCTGACTTGGCTGGCAGCGAACAAATCCAGCCGCCGCACCTGGCCGAAGCCTTGCAATACAGGCCGAAGGTGGTTGGGTAGTATAATTTTGGCTCTTTGAGAATTCCCCGCATTTTGGGGTATGAGCGCGCTTACGCGCGCTCATACCCCAAAATGCGGCCTTCTTTACGGCACGTATCAGAGAACCTAATTCTTTGGAGATTTTTTTTGGAACCCATCGAAATTACCATTGCAAACTTTTTGCGCCAGTGGGGGCTGAAACTGGCCGTGGCCGAATCCTGCACCGGCGGCCTGGTCGCCGACCGCATCACTGACCTGCCCGGTTCTTCGGAATACTTCCTGGGCGGCATGGTGGCCTACTCATACGAAGCCAAAGTGACCCTGTTGCACGTCTCCTGGGATACCCTGCGCCAATATGGCGCAGTCAGCCGCGAGACCGTCATCGAAATGGCACGCGGTGCGCGCACCGTTCTGGGCGCCGATGTAGCCCTCTCGGTCAGCGGAATTGCCGGGCCGGGCGGCGGAATGCCGGGCAAACCGATTGGCTATACCTGGTTTGGCCTGTCAGCCCTCGAAGGCGATTACGCCCGCAACTTCACCTGGGACGGTGACCGGCGCGCCAACAAACAGGCCTCCGCCGACGCCGCCCTGCAATTCCTGCTCGACTACCTGCAAAAATCAGCATGAACCCTATCTGTGCGCTAACATTTGGCGTAAAGAAGTCCGCTTTTTGGGGTGTCGGTGCGCGTACGCGCACCGACACCCCAAAAAGCGGGAATTTATCACGGAAATTCTCAAAGAAACAGCATATCGTCGTATTAATATCAGCAGGCAGCGAATGGCGGGCTGTCAAAGGAATTTTGGAGAGTCATAATCTCGAAATCCGCCCAACCCCCTTCGGCGAAAGTTTCGCCCTTCATCCTTCAACATTCAACCTGCCACCTTCAACGAATTTGATTTTTCTGCATGGCGGCTGGGGAAAAATCTCAGCGGCGGCCACCACCCAATATGCCATTGACCATTTCGGGGCCGATTTGCTCATCAACCTGGGAACCTGCGGCGGGTTGGAGGGACGCATCGAAACGGGCGACATCCTGCTCGTCGAGCGGACTCTCGTCTATGACATTATCGAGCAAATGAGTGACCCACAGGCCGCGCTCGACCGTTACACCGTTAAACTGGATACCTCCTGGCTGGAAGATGTTCCTCTGCCCTCTGATGTCCGCCCTGGATTACTGGTCTCCGCCGACCGCGACATCCTGCGCGAAGACGTTCCCATGCTCATCGAGCGTTTCGACGCCGTCGCCGCAGACTGGGAAAGCGGCGCGATTGCCTGGGTCGCTGACCGTAACGCGATTGCCTGCCTGATTCTGCGCGGCGTTACCGACATTGTCAGTACCGAAAGCGGCGAGGCTTATGGCAATATCGAATTGTTTCGTGAGCGTACCAAGACCATCATGGCGCGTTTGCTTGAAATCCTGCCCCTGTTCTTAAAAAAGTAGCGCGAGATAATATCTCGCGCTACAAATCAGCAATAATTACCTGCCACCACGCTGTTTTCTGCGGGCGGCTTTTTTTGTTCGTTTGGCTGACGGAGATAAAGCCGGGGCGATGGTATAAGAGTCGGGAAATTTCAGGCGTGGGATGTTCAACTTGCCAATTCGCGCGAGATAAAGCACCAGCCCGGCCAGCGCCATCAAAACCGAAACCAGCTGGCTGTAACTGACCATTGTGCCAGGGATAAGCGGCTGGTCGTGGCGCAGGAATTCAATCAGGGCGCGTCCGGTTCCAGCGGCCATCAGCCAGCAGGCGAACATGGTCACCGGCTTGAATTTTTCCGGCCAACGCCGTCCGGCCCAAAGCAGGAATCCGGCGGTGGCGAAATTCCAAATCATCTCGTAGCCAAAAATCGGGTGAAAGCGGGTCGTTTCGAGCGGATAGGCGGCCAGGTCACGGAATTCGCCGATGCGTTGCAGGGGCCGGTCAATCAGGATGCCCCAGGGCAGGGTCGTCGGGGTGCCGTAGAGTTCCTGGTTGATGAAATTGGCCGGACGGGCAATCGCCTGTCCAATCATCGTGACCGGTGCAACTGAATCAAGAAAGAGCCACATGTCCAACTTGTAATGGCGGACATAGAAAAATAGCGCAATTGCCCCAAAGAGCAGACCGCCAAAAAAATGAAGGCCGCCCTCCCAGACCGCGATAATCCGGCCAGGATTTTCGAGATAAGCGGGATTGCCGCCCAGGGTCGTATTGACCACATACCACACCCGAGCGCCAAGGATACCGGCGGGCAACAGCCAGAGCAGCGCATTCCAGACGTGGTCGGGATTTTCGCCGCGCCGCCTGATTTCGCGCTCGGCCAGCCAGGCGGCGACAGCCACGCCCAGGGCAACCAGCAAACCGTACCAGTGGAGTTCGATGGTTCTGCCAAAAAGGGTGAAAGAAAAAAGTACCGGGTCCAAAGAATGCCTCCTAATCAAGAACTGGGCTGTATTATACCCGCCCGGAGAGAGGTTATTCAGGAATTTTCGTGGTAAGACTTCGCATTTTGGGGTATGAGCGTGCGTACGCACGCTCATACCCCAAAATGCGAACTTCTTCACGGCAAAGAGAACCTCTTGTTATCAAGAATCAAAAAAGGACTGCCTTTGCAGGCAGCCCTTTTGTTTATCTTAGTAGTCCATGCCGCCCATGCCGCCAGGGGGCATCGCAGGGGCTTTGTTGTCTTCGGGCATGTCGGTGATTAAGACCTCGGTGGTCAACATCATCGCGGCAATGGAAGCGGCGTTTTCGAGCGCGCCGCGCACAACCTTGACCGGGTCAATGACGCCAGCCTTAATCATGTCGGTGAATTCGCCGGTCAGCACGTTGTAGCCGATGTTCTTGTTCTTCTTTTCGATGGCCGCGCGGCGGACACCGTCGATGATGACCGAGCCGTCTTGTCCGGCGTTGTCAGCCAGTTTGCGAATCGGGGCTTCGAGTGCCTTGCGGACAATGCTGACACCAACCTGGGCGTCGTCGTTGTCAAGTTTCAGGCCTTCGAGCGAGGCAGCGGCATTGATGAGCGAAATTTCACCACCGGGGACGATACCTTCTTCGACAGCCGCGCGGGCAGCCGAGAGCGCATCTTCAACGCGGTGCTTCTTCTCTTTGAGTTCGGTTTCGGTGGCAGCGCCAACGCGGATGATGGCAACGCCGCCGGCCAGTTTGGCAACCCGTTCCTGCAGTTTTTCGCGGTCATAGTCGCTGGTGCTCTTGTCGATTTCGACGCGAATCTGGTCAACGCGGCCCTTGATGGCATCCCCATCGCCCTTGCCGCCGACGATGGTGGTGTTGTCTTTGTCGGCAACGACCTTTTCGGCGCGACCGAGGTCATCGATGGTGGTGGTTTCGAGTTTGCGACCAGTCTCTTCACTGATGACTGTGCCACCGGTCAGGATGGCGATGTCCTGCAGCATGGCCTTGCGGCGGTCACCAAAGCCGGGGGCTTTGATAGCCAGCACGTTGAGCATGCCGCGCAGTTTGTTCAGAACCAGGGTCGCCAGGGCTTCGCCGTCGACATCTTCGGCAATGATGACCAGTTCACGTTTACCCAACTGGACAAGTTTCTCCAGCACGGGTACGATGTCCTGGGCAGCCGAAATTTTCTTCTCGTGAATCAGGATGTAAGCGTCAGCAATGATGGCTTCCATGTGCTCGGCATCGGTGATGAAGTAGGGCGAAATATAGCCACGGTCGAACTGCATACCTTCGACGTATTCGGTCTCGAAGAGCATCGACTTGGATTCTTCAACGGTGATGACGCCGTCTTTGCCAACTTTGTCCATCACATCGGCAATCAGGTTGCCGATTTCGGGGTCGGCAGCCGAGTTGGTGGCGACCGAGGCGATTTCTTCCTTGGTGTTGATGGAAACGGCCATGTCGCGCAGGCCAGCCACGACGCTGTCGGCGGCTTTTTCGATACCGCGTTTGAGCAGCATCGGATTGTAGCCGGCGGCCAGGGCCTTCAGGCCCTCGGTCACGATGGCGTGAGCCAGAACGGTGCTGGTGGTGGTGCCGTCACCGGCAATATCATTGGTCTTCTGGGCGGCTTCCTTCAGAAGTTGGGCGCCCATGTTTTCAAAGGGGTCGTCCAGTTCAATTTCTTTGGCAACCGAAACGCCATCATGGGTGATGGTCGGGGAGCCGAACTTGCGGTCAATTGCAACATTGCGGCCCTTGGGGCCCAGGGTGGTCGCCACAGCATTGGCAACGACATCCATGCCGTTCTTCAATTTGCGGCGAGCCTCTTCAGTAAAGACGAGTTGTTTTGCAGCCATAGGTCATAGTCTCCTTGGATTATTTACTTTCGACGATTCCGAGCAGGTCGCTCTCACGAAGGATGAGCAGTTTCTTGCCATCCAGTTTTAATTCGGTGCCAGCATACTTGGCAAACAAGACTTTATCGCCGACTTTGACATCCATCGGGACGCGCTTGCCATCATCGTCACGCTGGCCGGGACCGGCTGCAAGAATAACGCCTTGCTGCGGTTTTTCTTTCGCGGTGTCGGGCAACACCAGACCGCTGGCGGTTGTTTCTTCCTGCTCGGCAGGCTCAACAACAACACGGTCGCCAAGGGGCTTGATTGAAATACTCATACTTTACCTCCAGAAAAATTTTTGGGTTTGATAATTTTCAACTTTTTAGCACTCTAATCTGACGAGTGCTAAAATGAATGATACTCTTGCTAATGACCCCCGTCAAGAGCAATGTTTGAATTCTTATAAAGTTCTGACAAACGGTTCTTCAGGAATTCCCGTGGTAAGACCCCGCATTTTGGGGTGTGGGTACGCGTACGCGCGCCCACACCCCAAAATGCGGGGTCTTTACGGCAAATATCAGAGAACCTGACAAACTTTAGGGTTCGGGAGTAGCAATCGGAGTAGCGGCTGGCGTAGCGGTCATGGGGATGATGGGCGTTGCATTGGCGACCCGGCGGCAAATGGATTCACCATCCTGAACAATTGCCAGTACAGTCGGGTCGTTGCCAAAGGGAGATGAGCGAATCTCGTTAAAAATCACCGTCGCTTCGGGACAATAGTTTTCCTGCGGACGACTGAGCGCCGCAAGAACCGAGCCGTAAGTGTAGTAATACACCAGCGTATTGGAGGAAATCGGCATGCCAATCACCTGGGTGCCAGGGTCGCCAGCCGGACAGCCGCCGCCGCGGGCTTCGCAGGATTCTTCCGCAGTGCAGCCACGCACGGCACACTTCAGGGCCGGGATTGCGCCTTCATAGTTGCGTGATTTGAAATACACAATCCCCAACTGCCCGTACACATCAGCCTTACTGGAGTCAAAACTAAGCGCGCGCAGCACATTGCGCGAGGCAGCAAAGTACTCACCCATCTGCGAGTAAGTCCTGGAAATGGAAAGATAAGGCGTCGGGTCTTCAATACCATTGCGCTCATTGGTTTCAGCAGCGCGGGCAAAATATTCCAGCGAGCGTTCAAACAGCATGCTCTGCTGTGAGCGGATGGTGCTGCTCAAGCCGAGATGACGGTAAATCGCTCCGGCGCGCAACATCAGGAAGGTCATGTTCGGATTGATTTCGATGGCTTTATCGTACTCTTCAATGGCGCGGTTGTACAAGCCCTGGCTTTCGAGCAGATAAGCATAGACACGGTGCAAATCCATCAGGGTCTCGCCGCGTTCGATTGCCTGGCGCATGAATTGGTTGGCCTGGTCGAGCCTGTACTGTTTGGTCAGAATCTCGACATAATACACCAGGGCCAGGGTGTTCTGGTTGTCAAGCGTCAGGGCGCGGGTAATTTCCTGCTCGGCCTCGGTCAGGAAACGGTCATAGCGTTCACGGTCATCAAAATAGTACACTTCAGCATTCCAGGTCAACACAAAGGCGCGGACGGCGGCAACTGTGCTGTCATTCGGGGCGGCTTCCTTGGCGCGATTAATCGAGACCAGGGCTTCCTGCAAACGGGAGACGCGCTCGGCATCAATCATCAGGGCTGAAGAATAAGCCTGGATACGGGCCAATTGCGCCCAAACCTGACCGTTGTCCGGGTCGATGCGCGCCGCCTCGCGGTAGCCATCGACGGATTCATCCAACATGCCCAGCTCAAAGTAAATATCGCCTTCTTCAAGCAACGAAGCGGCAGAACGGGTGGCTGTGGGCGTGGGCATTCCAACCTGCTCAATTGCGCCAACTTCGACTCCGCGAATCAGCCATATCCCCCACAAGGCCATTATCGCCAGGAAGAAGATGCGGTAAACACTGGATTGGGATTGGCGCCGAAACAAGGGACGCCGGGAACGCATATACATAATTAATCAGGGGGTTGAATCTTCGTCAGGAACAGACGTCGGGTTGGAGGGGGTAGTTGCCAGGCTTTCCGCGCACAGGCGCAGACCCTCGGTGGCGTTGAAAACAGCGGTTTGGTCAGAAGGCACACCGGCAACGATTTGCTGAAAGACCGGCACGGCTTCATTGCACCGATTGAGGCGCAACAAAGCGAATGCATACAGGTAATGATATTCAGCAATACGGCCCGGTTGCAAAGCAAGCGGCGTAACTTCAATCTCATCCTGATAAAAGCCACCGTTGACAACATATGTTAAATTTTGAAGCGCCTCGTCCCATTTGAAATTACGATATTGAATTTGGCCCAGGTTGCCGTAATACAAGGTTTCGGTGGGCGCATCACGAATGGCCTGCTCCGCGTATTGTTCGGCGCGGGTAAATTCACCGGTTGTAAAATAAATGCGCGAAATCAACAAATCGGGAATCGGGTCGGATGGATTCAGCGCGTTGGCAGTATTCAGGGCTTCAAAAGCCTTATCGAAAATCCCGGCCGAACGATAAGTACGCCCCAGCGCTATATGCAGTTCAGCAATTTTGCTATTGATGGCAACTGCAGTTTCGTACTCACGAATGGCTTCTTCATAATTACCGGTCACTTCAAGCACATAGCCGCGCGCACGATGGGCCTCCACCGTGCCCTGCCCCAGGCTGACAGCCGCGCGCGAGACTTCGGTCATGCGCTCGATGACGTTGAACGGCCCGCTGCCGCTGATATACTGCTCGGCCAGCAATTCGGCATAAAAGGCATGCGCCAGGGCATGGTTGGAATCAATCTCCAGGGCGCGATTAATCGCCGATTCCGCGCCCAGAAAATCTCCCTGCGAGGTCAGCGCTTTGCCGCGCACCGCGTGGGCTGTGGCGTTGTTTTGATTGAGCAGGAGCGCATTTTCAGCACTGGTTTGGGCATCGGCATAGTTACCCAGAAAAAGTTGCGTGCGCGCCAGGGTTATATAAGTGGCCGTGTCTGATGGATTGGCCAGCAGGGCCGCCTGGTACGAATCAGCCGCCTGGGCCAGTTGCCCGGCCTGGTAAAAGGCGTCCGCTTCGGCAACATAGGATTCGGGATTACGGGTCGGCTCCTGGGTTGGCACACCCGGAACAGGAATATCCGGCACCACCATACGCTCAAAATAAACCGCAGCGCCAATCAGGCTGAGCAGCATAAAAATGCGAAAAAGATTCAACGGCTTGCGCCGCTTTTGCATAGACCATTTACTTCCACGAAGATACATATTTTCATCATACCATTGTGATTCATGGCGAGTCAAGACGCCAGCGAAGAGATTAACCGCATTCTTATCGAAACTGTCGGTCGGAAAATGTTATGGTTCTCTGATATTTGCCCCAAAATTCGGAGCTTATCACGCGAATTCTCAAAGAGCCAGCGTATTTTCTTGCCCAAAAAGCTGCTTGCATATAGAATGAAGGCATGCGCTTCGATGTCTTTACCCTATTGCCTGAAACCCTGCGGCCGTATCTCAATGCCAGCATCCTTGAGAAAGCGGCGGCGCGCGGGTTGATTGAAATCCACCTGCATAACATTCGCGACTACACGCACGACCGTCACCATACCACCGACGATACCCCCTACGGCGGGGGCGGCGGCATGGTCATGAAGCCGGAGCCGGTCTTTGAAGCCGTCGAAACTGTCATCGGCAATCCGCCCAATTGCCCGGTCATCCTGCTCACCCCGCAGGGACGGTTGTTCGACCAGAAAATCGCATCCGAGTTGGCCGCCCATCCGCGCATCGCCCTGATTTCAGGCCGCTACGAGGGTTTCGACGAGCGCATCCGCGAGCACCTGGCCACCGACGAAATTTCGATTGGGGATTATGTCCTGACCGGAGGCGAGTTGCCGGCCCTGATTCTTATCGACGCGCTCTCGCGCCTGGTCCCGGGTGTGTTGGGAGACCCGACGGGGGCCGAGGATGACTCCCACGCTTCAGGCCTGCTCGAATATCCACACTACACCCGTCCGCCTGAATTCCGCGG